>CALZMZ010000056.1 GCA_945788685.1 Thermodesulfovibrionia bacterium
GGGCTTTATGGAAGAGTGCTGGATCTGTTTACCGGCACGTGAAGACATGCCCATGGCAACATTCTTGACCGAACCGGCAAAACCTGACATCAGGTGGCCGGTAACATGGGACAGGACTATCAGATCATCCATCATCTTTACCAGTGAGGGGACCTTGATCTGCTTTATATTTGTAAAATCAGCTTTCAATGCGATAGAATCACTGCCAAACACACTGTCGGCAATTATATATGGACAACCTATTTTCCCGGGCGCAAACCCCTTCTGATACGCAAGGTTCAGGTGGTCTATGGCATTCTGTCTCTTCCCATGGTAAATAACGTTCGTATCAAACACAAAAGGTTTGGCACCCTGTTTTTTCAGTTTCCTGACAAGCATGCCTACAGTTTCCGGCTTAATATACCCTGTGCTTCCCTGATCGCCAACAGTCATCTTGATCCCCACAAATGATCCCTTGCCAAAGGCTGAGAGATATGGATCAATTCTGTCCAGCATCCTGATCATACAATCTTTTATGCGTTCACCTTTTTCCAGTTTACTGAAATATACCTCTGATGCCATCTATATCTCCTTTGTTATTGCTTCATCATCACTCTGAATTTCCTGATTAATTTAACAGGATTATATGACATCTTTGACTGCCGTAACCCCTTCATCCCAAGGTCCTGTTCCCTGTTTACAAACAGATTGTCTCCTGCCTCATGTATAAGGAACTCCTGGTTGATAGCCTGATAAAGCCCGGGGATATCGGTATTTGCTTTTTCCACATGGATCACAAATGTTTCATTGGGCATGCTTTCTCCCAGAGTGAGTGCTTCAATCCGTCCCCCAAGCCTTATGGCCCCCCCCTTTATTTTGAGATTGTCAAAGTTGTAGAGCATCTGCAAAATGGCACATCGCTCCTTTTCCAGCCCGTAATATTTTTCACACTCCTTTACTTCACACCAGTCGTCTTCAAACTCCAGGCACTCATCAACTAAATCAGGGGTGATCGTTACATATTCATATTCATACAGATTTCTGAATTTATTTATCTTGTTCCTTTTATCATGATATTTTCTCCCCTTCAGTTCAATCATATTTCTCACGTCATAGACATAGTCAAAATGATCTCTTTCCTCTCTTGCGATAAAGCGTTCGGAATCTTCAATATAATTGCTCACAAAGCTCTCCGGCACCCTCTCAAGGCAGGGCTCGCTGGTCATGTCTTTCATCCAGTCAAACAGGTCATCCAGTACAACCCCCATATTTGAATTACCTGCCGGACAAAAAACAGACAGGGGATCTTTATCTTTCAGTATGATCAGATTATCCTGGAGAATAGATAATTTAAAATTGTAGGTTGATCGGAATGCAAACATATTTGTAAATGTATACTCAGAAGCCTCAAGGGGACATTTTTTCAAAAGATCTGTAACCTGTGTCCGATGTGACAGATCAATCTCTTGGAATTCAGGAAATTTGCTTATCTGCATAATCTATAATTATATCTTAAATTGCCGTCACCTGTGCTAATCTTTAATTATGGATTCTCCAGCAAATATACATTTCGCAAAAAAAGTACAGCTTGCATTGAAGAGTAAAGTAAAGATCAAACCTCTTCATAGAATGCCTTCATATATGGCCGGAGTTGATGCTGCTTTTACTAATAAAACCATAATAGCAGTGGCCTGTCTTTATACATTTCCCGAACTCATAATAATTGAAGATGCACACTCCATTGAACCAATATCTTTTCCATACGTTACCGGATATCTGTCTTTCAGGGAAGGTCCCGCAATAATACACGCAATAAACAAATTATCCACGAAACCTGATTTGATATTATTTGACGGTCAGGGTATTGCACATCCTGAGAGAATGGGGATAGCATCTCATAATGGTGTTTTGCTCAATACACCATCTATTGGATGTGCCAAGTCAAGGCTTGTAGGGACATTTAAAATGCCCGGGACAAGAAAAGGGAGTTATTCCAGCTTAAGTTACAAGGGTAAAATTGTTGGCACAGTACTCCGGACCAGAGACAATGTTAAACCGGTTTTTATTTCTCCGGGACACCTGATCGATGTAAAAGGCGCAAGGGATATTGTGCTTCAGTGTGCAGACAGATACAGGCTGCCTGAACCGATCAGAAGGGCAGACCGCTTATCAAAGGTACTCAGAAACCAATATGTTCCTTGATTGCCTTAAGAGTATAATTCTGATACCATACTTTTGTTCTTCAAGAACCTTATATGCGGAGGCTATAAAAATGTCAGATATGAACCTGGAAACACTCAATCCTTCTGCAGCAAAAAGGATAGAACCTTTTTTTAAAGAAATCCTCGGCAGCTACCGGGATAAAATGCATTCTGTGTATGTAACCGGAACTGCCATTACCGATGATTTCAACGACAGCATCTCTGATGTCAATTCCATATTTGTTCTCAAGGAAATGGACCTCAGGTTTCTCGAACTGCTCGCCCCTCTTGGAAAAACATACGGCAAAAAAAGAGTAGCAGCTCCACTGATTATGACCCCCTCTTATATAAATTCATCGCTTGATGTTTTTCCGATTGAGTTTCTTAATTTTAAGTTAATACATGAAACAGTCTTCGGTGAGGATGTCTTCAAGGACATTGAGATCAGCCGCGTTGACTTAAGGCACCATTGTGAAAGGGAACTGAAGGTCAAGCTTATCTGGCTGCGGCAGGGCTACCTTGATGCAATGGGCCCCTGTTCCGTGGAATCATATCTCTTCTTGGAAAAGAACCCCCTGCGATGCAGAGTGCAGTAATCACCGCCCTGTCTGAAGCTGCGAATATTAACACTGCTGTATTTACACAGGTATTGAAGGAAAAGCATGATAAGATCAAGCTTTCGATTGAAGAGCTAAATACAATGTTTGAAGATTATTATGAGGCCACAGAGAAAATAGGAAAGATCGTAGATGAAATTAAAATATAGATTTCCGGCCATTTTTATTCTGATCTTATTGTGTCTGTCAGCAGCATACGTCTCATCAGAAATTGTCATCCCTGATAGACCTTTAAACCATGTCGTTGACCTTGCCGGCATAATCAATCCAAATGTTGAGTCAAACCTTAACCAGTACCTTCTGGAGCTGGAACAGAAAACCACTGCACAGATGGTCATATTAACTGTCAAAAGTCTTGAAGGTGAATCACTTGAGGATTTCTCACTGTCCGTAGCCCATGACAGGTGGAAACTTGGCCAGAAAGGTAAAGACAATGGTCTGCTCCTTCTGGTATCTCTTGATGACAGAAAATACAGGTTTGAAGTTGGTTATGGACTGGAAGGCCCCCTGCCGGACAGTCTTGTCGGAAGCATAGGCAGGCAGTTCATGGTCCCTTATTTTAAAAAAGGAGATTATTCAACCGGTATCTTTACTGCATCACTTGCTGCCATAAGTGAAATCGCTGCAGAAGCCGGCGCAGAGATCACAGGGATGCCGCAGCTGAGAAGCAGGGATGTTTCATCCCGTGGCATGCAGAAAAGAAAGCCGACACTGATGGGCAAGATATTTTCCATTCTCTTTTTTATTGGCCTTATATATCTTTTTATCAAGCATCCGCGTTTGCTGCTGTTACTCTTCATGATGAACATGATGGGAGGCGGAAGAAGAGGCGGCTGGAGCAGTGGAGGCGGTTTTGGAGGGGGAAGTTTCGGAGGAGGCGGTGGAGGAGGCTTTGGCGGAGGCGGTGCTTCAGGGGGATGGTGAAAAGGCAGCGATCAGCTATCAGCTGTCAGCCGTCAGCTTTAAGACATCAACAAAAAGTATTATAATGAATGCTATACATAGCATCATAAATAATTGTGATTAAATCGTCATTCCCGCAATCTTTAAGCGGGAATCCAGAAGCATTGACTCAAAGACCACTGGATTCCCGATAAAAAACTTCGGGAATGACAAATAAAATGCAAGAGACTCCAATCGCAATAAAATATGTCGCTCTGAATAAATAACAATTAACCAATAACGAAAAACTTTATTCATACAGGAGGAAATCATGTCAAAGGGTTTAAAAATAGCTTTAATAGTTGTGGGAGTAGTTTTGCTTTTTGCTTTTATGACCTTCAGCTGGTTCAGAAGCGGATATGATAATGTGATAGCAATGGATGAGAACATCAAGGGGAGCTGGGCACAGGTGGAGAACCAGTTAAAACGGAGGTATGACCTGATTCCCAATCTTATCGAAACCGTCAAAGGGTATGCATCCCATGAAAAAGAGCTGTTTGAAAATATTGCGAATGCACGCACCAAATATTTCCAGGCAAATACTGTCAATGACAAGGTCAAGGCATCTAACCAGCTCGAGGGTGTTCTGTCCAGACTGCTGTTGTTAAGAGAGGCATATCCCCAGCTGAAAGCCAATCAATCTTTCCTTAAACTTCAGGACAGCCTTGAGGGAACGGAAAACAGGATCGCTGTTGAGAGAAAGAGATACAACGAGGCGGTCCAGATTCTGAACACATACATAAGGACTTTTTTCGGAAGATTTTTTGCTTCCTTTGCCGGTGTATCCAGCGCTGAGTATTATGAAGTCCCTGAAGGGGAGCAGGCAACTCCACAGGTAAAGTTCTAAGAAGTGAAGAAACGTTTAATTCTTACAATGCGCTGTATTGCTCTGTTTCTGACTGTAATGATTTTTTCTGTAACAGCTGTTAATGCTTTTGCATTCAAAAAGAATACATTTTCTGTAAGCAGCGGTTACAGATTAGACAATCTGGACTGGAATATAGCTGGAGATATTAACGGAAATAATCCGAATATAATTTCAGAATTAACATGGAGCGAACTGGAAATAATACAGGTCAAGATACAGGGCACCTTTATATTTAAAAATAATTTTTTCTTGCGCAGTTCTTTTGATTATGGTGAAATTTTATCCGGAAAAAACCAGGATTCAGACTACCTTGAAGACAATCGAACATCAGAATTTTCAAGGTCCAATAACAGCGCTGATGATGGCAATGTCAGGGGATTTACATTAGGAGCAGGCTACCAGTTTCATACGGTTCCTGATAAAGTGATAATTGCCCCTATGGCAGGTTACTCATACCATGCTCAAAATCTTGTAATAACTGATGGTGTTCAGACAATAAATTCACCGGAAAACCCATTACCGCTGGGTCCGATACCAGGATTAAACAGTAAATATGATACACAATGGGAAGGATTATGGTCCGGGGTAAATCTCCATCTGAATGTGCTGAACAATCTGTCTGTAACAGCTGCTATTGAATACCACTGGACAGATTATAATGCAACTGCAAACTGGAACCTTCAGACGCTTTTTGAACATCCCAGGAGTTTTGCTCATTCATCAATTGGCCATGGAATTATTTTTAGAGGTAATATAAATTACCTGTTAACGGGGACTTTCAGAATCATAGGCACCATAGAATATTTTGACTGGAACACTGAAGCCGGAATTGCCAGTTTTTTTCTGTCTGATGGAAGTACTGTCAGGCAGCAATTGAATGAAGTACATTGGGACTCTTTTGCTGCAAGGACAGGAATATCTTATAGTTTTTAACATTTGGTTTATATGATCCCTGTTTCCCGGTTCCCAGTATCTCCATGATTGGATGAACTTATATATGACCTGGCCGGGAGAAGATCAGACATGGCACCTTCTTGCAGAACTTGATCCTGATGAAGTACAGAGGAGCGCCGGGGTTAATTTTAATCAGGAGCAATTCATATACGAATTAACATGTTTCGGTCAACACATTCTTGTGTCTCTGCCGGACCGAAATATCTCGGGGACTTCTCATATCAGCGATATCCTCTTTAATGAACTTGGTGATTATTCAAGACTCTCCATCCTCAACTATCTGGTGAATGCCAGGGAAGTCCCATTAGCAGGACAGCTTGTAAGACCTGCAGATCTGTCAGGGGGTGATCTGTTTGCCAGAGGTACTCATATTCTGCCTCTGGACAAAATTGCTGACCTGTTCAGTAATGATAAAGAGACATTTTCAAAAAAAGGGCGCAAACTGGGTGGTTCAGAAATCGAATATGGGGACATGTCGATTAGACTGTTCCCGTTTCCAAGGATTCCGGTTGTTCTGATCGTCTGGTCCGGCGACGATGAGTTCCCTCCGAGATCATCTCTTCTTTTTGACTCAAGCTGCACATTTCATATGCCGATTGACATCCTCTGGTCAACTGCAATGTTGACAGTAGAAATGATGCTTTACCAGGACTGTAATTTATTTTAATTTATTATTCGCTGCCTTTATCCTGGCCTCTTCAAGCTTTTCAATAAACAGGTCTGCCTCAACATGTCCGATCTCTCGAAATACCTCATTACCCTGCTGATCAAGCACAAGAAAGGCAGGCACTGCCGTTACTCCATACCTGAAAAACTGCTCTGCATCAACCCCGGACACAAACTTGACAGGCACGAAATGCTGATTGATAACATCCTTCACTTCAATGTTTGGAAACACACCTGTTTCCATTTTTCTGCAGGCCTCTCAGTCAGGCCTTAAAAAATCCAGCAGAACAAGTTTATGTTCTTTTACCGCCTTTTGGAGGGCTTCAC
Source organism: Thermodesulfovibrionia bacterium (assembly GCA_945788685.1). Classification (GTDB taxonomy): domain Bacteria; phylum Nitrospirota; class Thermodesulfovibrionia; order UBA6902; family UBA6902; genus CALZJD01. The sequence continues at coordinate 6,555 of CALZMZ010000056.1, forward strand.
TGATTTTATTTCCCCATTCAATTCCGTTTGTCATTAGCTATATACTCCTTTTCTCACTTATTATAATGCACGATTACCCATAAGAATCAACCCACTTGATCCTGTTGTAATTAAGTGATAAAGTTATATGCACAGGAGGCAGGCATGAAAAAATTATTTCTCATATGCGGCATTATTTTCACTGTAATAGTTATAGTATTCGTTGTTTTAATTAAAGTATATATTACCCCCGAGCGCGTCAAAGAACTTGTTATCACAACTGCCGAGGAATCCCTGAACAGAAAAGTAAATATAGGAGCGATTGAAGTATCTCTCTTTAAAGGTATAGGCATTAAAGAGTTTGTTCTTAAGGAGGCTGACGGCAAGAGTGATTTTATAAGCTGTGAGGATTTTATTCTGAAATACAAGCTCATTGCCCTCCTTTCAAGGCAGGTCATCATTGAGGAACTGAAAATGGAAGCACCTGTCATAAGCATATTCAGGGATGCGAATGGTACATATAATTTTGAAACCATCGGTGCGAAAGACAGAGAAGAAGTCATTGAAGAAAAGGCCCGGGACACTGAAAAGGGACTGCCTATTTCATTGCTGGTCAACAGGATAGCAATTAACAGGGCCAGGTTTACTCTGAAAGATGCTACCAGGGAACTGCCTGACATTAAAAGCAGTGCTGATGTCAATCTCAATATGGAAAGTGGTGATGGGGAAAAGATCTTTACGCAGGGGAGCCTGGACATCAGATTTGATGAAATCAATATTAATACTCCGCCGGAAAAAAAGATCAGGGATGTTACCACCTCCCTGAAATTTGCCTTACATATCGGGATGGAATCAGGCACTATCAGCATCGATACCGCAGATCTGATGTTCCAGGACATTCCCGTATCTTTAACAGGTGAAGTGAATAAATTCAATACCTCACCTGAATTGAATGTTGCCATTTCAGTTCCTGCAGTTGATGGCGCCAAACTGATCAGCGCTGTAAATCCCTTTATGGATATTAAAGGGCTTACGCTGTCAGGAAATCTGGCTGCAGATACAAAACTGAATGGCGCTGTTGATAATCCGGATGCAATTGCAATAGACCTCAAGCTTAATCTGAAAAATATGGGAATTAAATATGACAAACTGGATTCCTTAATCAGCGGGGATTTTGATGTGAACTATCAAGGGGACAAACTCAAGATCGAAAAGGCAGATTTTACCGTCGATGGAACAGATGTGTCTCTGACAGGGAACATTACTGAGATCAAAACTTCTCCCTATGTAAATATAGCTCTGTCACTGCCGGATGCAGACACAGCAAATCTGCACAAAACCGTTTCGCCCTTTGTTGATACAAAAGACCTGAAACTGTCCGGCAATTTCAGGGCTGACCTGAATGTAAGGGGAAAGCCTGATAATCCTGACACTATAAAGGCCAGCAGCAATATTGATCTCAATAATATCAATATCAAATATGATAAAATCGATTCACTCCTCGGCGGCCAGTTAAAATTCAATTACCAGTCAAACAGTCTTAAGATTAGCAAGGCTGATCTCACCTTTGATGGTATTTCTGCTTCAATATCAGGCAATGTAACAGCGATCGATACATCTCCCATAATTGATCTGGCCCTTTCTCTTCCAGAGTCTGATACAGCCAAACTGCTTAAAACCATATCACCTTTTGTGGACACCGAGGGACTGAAGCTCTCAGGCACACTGAAGGCTGATATAAAAGTTAAGGGCAATACGGATAAATTCGAGACGCTTAAAGCTGACGGAAATATTCAACTGGCTAAAGTGGGCATTGAATATGACGATATTTCAGCAGCACTTGATGGGGATATGAAATTCAGGAATGACACGGCAACCATTAAACTTAAAAGTTCAATAGGCGAAAATACCCTTGATGTAAATGGGACTGTCCGGAGTTTTATGAAAGACCAGAAAGTCAATGTCAATATCTATTCCAAAAAACTGAACATAGATGACCTCTTAACATTAGCCGGGAAAGAAGCACCACAAACCGGTGAAAAGGAGGCCCCTGCTTCTACTGCTCCAGTTAAAGAGCCTGAACCCATGGAGCTGACACTCTCTGCCCGGGGTGAGGTTAAAGTTGATTCTGCCATATACCAGGGTCTCAACATGAGTGACTTCCTCATGATATTTAATTTTGAAAACAATAAACTGACCATATCCAAAATGACTGCAAAGGCCGGCAAAGGCCAATTTGATTTAAGCAGCACTGTGGACTTATCCAGACCGGGGTACTCTTATAAATTATCAAGCAAGCTCGACTCGTTACATGCTGATGAGGTTGTGAACGCCCTTGCTCCCAAGGCCAGGGACACCATTTTTGGCATTTTATCATTTAACCTTACATTAAACGGTTCAGGGACCTTGCCGGAAAACCTGAAGAAAAACCTTATTGCTGACGGTGACTTCAAAATACTTGACGGGAAAATAACAGATACCGGCATATCAGATGGACTTGCTTCATTTCTTAATATCAAAGAGTTACAGACGATTAATCTCAGTAAAGCCGAAGGCAAGGTAAACATCAAAAACAGCATTGCACGGCTCGACAGTGTTTTTGAATCTGATGAGCTGGCCATGGACCCTAAAGGGAATATAGGTCTTGATGAGACCCTTGATCTTGCATTTGATATGAAGATGTCTCCTGACTTTACGAAGAAGGCAATTGGATCGGATGTAGGTAAATATATAAAGAGTGACGAAGGATGGGGCATGATACCTTTGACAGTAAAGGGAACATTGTCAAAGCCATCGTATAAAGTGGACGTGGCCAAGGCAAGCAAGCGTGTCATAAAGAAAGAGGCTGAAAAACTTATTGATAAAATATTCGATAAAAAAGGGGACGAAAGCAAGACAGAGGGAAGCTCTGACAAGAAACCTGAACCTGTCAAGGATTTGCTAAAAGGATTGTTTCAGTAAATTTATTCTTTTAACAGATCTATTCCTATTAATCTTATTCTAATAAAAGCGAAGAACACCGTAGACATGCCTGCAGGTATGAGAAGACCGGATACAGCAGGATATTTTATACCAAACTTTAGGGAGGTTCTTAACTTGCCATGAATAAGTTTATGTAAGTAAGAACATCCTGCACGTATTTTTGAAAGATTGTACGTCTCTGAAATAACTATTCAGATTCTGAAAGTTTCTTTGGTTTACAAAGAAGTTCAGGATTCACTGATATCTGTCCGCAATTATCACATTGCCATCTTTCATTATGGGTCTTATTGTGACAAAAAGATGGCGGCTTTGATCCCTTGATGCCGCACCATTCAGCTTTTGTTCCCTGGCCCATGACCTTGCATATATTCTTGGCATCAAGAGCAACCGCGCCACAGTCGGCACAGAAAAAAGCCCTTGTATTCTTTGGTAGAGGTACATGTTCTTTTTTTGACATTAAAACTCCTTCTGAATTACTTATTCTTTAATCGAGAGCAATTCTACATCAAATATAAGTGTTGAATTCGGCCCTATATTACGTCCAGCACCACGCTCACCATAAGCAAGATCTGAGGGGATAAACAGCTGCCACTTTGATCCCACTTTCATTAGCTGCAGCGCTTCAGTCCAGCCTTTAATTACGCCATTTACAGGGAAGGATGCCGGCTGTCCCCTGCTGTAAGAGCTGTCAAACTCATTGCCGTCTATTAATGTACCTTTATAATGAACACTCACCGTATCGGTTGCCTTCGGAGATGCTCCGGTACCCTCAGTTACCACTTTATATTGCAATCCACTTGCCGTGGTTTTTATGCCTTCTTTTTTTATATTATCAGCGAGAAATTTTTCGCCCTCTTTTTTATTCCTGTCGCCAGCCTCTTTAATCTGTGCTGTCTGTTTCTGGGCCATTTCAGTTCTGAAGGCGTTCATGGTTTCACTATACTCCTGATCGGTCATTAATGTTTTTTCATCTGTTAATGAATCCCGGAGACCCTGCGAAAGAGCTTCCGGATTAATTTCGATCGGCTGTCTTTTCAGGTTTTTACCAATGTCCATGCCAATGGCGTAACTAAGTTTGTCTTTTTTGTTCTTTAAAAGTGTGTCCTCAGCATATACGGGACCCGCCATCATTATTATTCCAATTAACATTATTAAGAATTTCATATTACCTCCTCAGGTTATTAAATAGCAGATTGCAAGATTTGTATTATAGAACGTAATAAAATATTTATCCATATTGAAAAAACCGCTTAGGATTCGAGGGGTCAAGGATGACTGTCAGCAGACAGGCTTTTTTTTAAAAGCTGTCATTCCCGCAAGCGAAGCGTGACGGGAATCAAACGTGTTAGATTCTGGACAAGCCAGGATGACAAAGTGTACTGTGTACACGTAAATAAGACACATTAAATCGACTGAATATACTCCTCCACCTCGGTATGTACACTTGAGACAACATCCCTCACCGCATCTATCATGAATTTCATATCATCCCATTTAATATTAAATACATAGGTATATAGAAAATAGTTTCTGAATGCAAGGTACTTGGACAAGAGCTGAATAAGGTCAGGGGGTAATATTGCGATTTCCCCGGCTTTTCTCAGGACCTTCTCATGCCAGTCAGGAGAATCACCAACATCAAGTTTATCAAACTTGAGTACCTGTTTTAATACTCCTTCAATTCCACCGTAAATATTAATTAAGAGAGCTGACATTGCTGCCTGATCTGTAACAGTGTAGTCTGATTTGTCCAGTCTGTAGACCGAATAAAGCTCATCCACGATCCGGTCAATATTACTGAATTCTCCTTTACAATATTTATTCAGCTCATCAATAGTCATGAGATATACCTCCTAAATGAAGTTTTAATTTAATATGTGCATTAAATAATTTTATTTCAAGCACTTCCCATTTATGATCTATAGCCGCCCCGACCTCAAGATTGATATAAGAAGTCTTATACCCAGAATTATGGCTACGAGAAAACCTATGGCACCGATTGTTGGAAATCCAAAGACCTTACCCCCGATATCAGACTGTATCAGCATGGACGACCCAACAATAATTGATGCCACTATTAAACTGAAAGCAATACGGTTGCTCGAACGGTCAATGTCCTTTATCAGTCTGTCCATTCCAACAGGGTCAATTTTGAAACTGAGATCGTCCCTCAATGTCTTTCGAAGAAGCCTGTTCATCTGCCTTGGTGTGTCTACAATCAGGTCTCCTATTTCTTCAAAATTCTCTCTTGATTTGTCCAGAATCCGCTGGGGACTCATACGTTGTTTCACGAGCTTTTTTGCATATGGTTCTGCTGCTGACATAAGGTTAAAATCAGGGTCAAGCTGTCTTCCGATGTTATCCAGTATAAGCATGGTCTTGTTCATCAGGAGCAGCTCTGAGGGGACCTTCAGACCGTGCTTGATCACAAGATGAGTCAGTGCCTCAAGGTACTCAGGGAAGTTGACTTCAGAGATTGAGAGGTCATAAAGCGGTTCAAGAAGATAAATGATATCAGACCTGAACTCTCTCTTGAAGGTGTCTATATCGATTTCATCGGATACCAGTCCGAGGTCGATATACAGGTCTACAAGGCGGTCATAATTCTTCGACAGAACAGCAAGGAAAGCACTGGCAATGTTCTCCATCAGTTCAGGGGTAAGCCAGCCCACTATGCCGTAATCCATCAGCCCTATTCTGCCGTCAGGCATAACAAATATATTGCCGGGGTGGGGGTCGGCATGAAAAAACCCGTCGTCAAATATCATCTTGAAATATCCGTCCACTCCCCTTCTCGCAATCTCTACCCTGTCTATGCCTAATTCATCGATACCATCTACGTCATCTATGCGGATCCCTTCAATCCTTTCCATCACTATTACCCTTGCTGACAGGTAATCAGAATAGACCTCAGGAATGCAGATAGTATCATTTCCTGCAAAATTCCTCTTAAACCGCTGGGCATTCTTTGCCTCTGCTATAAAGTCCAGCTCCTTTTTAACTGACCGTGCGAATTCATTTACTATTCCTTCAGGGTCAAAAAGTTTGCTTTCCGGTATATACTTGATCATCAGTCTGGCAATGACACCTAAAATCACGATGTCCGTATCAATGATTTCGCGTATGTCCGGTCTCTGGATCTTGACTATTACTTTTTCACCGCTCCTGAGAACGGCATTATGCACCTGTGCAATTGAGGCAGCGGCAACAGGCCTGTCATCAAATTCAGAAAAAACATCTTCTGTTTTTAAATGAACATCTTCCTGAAATATCTGTTTTGCTTCGTACGAGGGAAACGGCGGTACCTTGTCCTGGAGCTTCTTGAATTCCTCAGCATATTCAATGGTAATAAGGTCCGGTCTTGAGGAGAGCACCTGCGCAAGTTTAATAAATGAAGGGCCAAGCTCGCTAAAGGCCATGCGCAGTCTGTCAGGAATGGTATGCCTTTCGAAGTCCTGCCATCTGGCAAAGACCTTTATCCGTTTTCTTAAGGGGATAAAACGCTGGAGATTGACCTGGTCTATAAACTGTCCGAAACCGTGTTTCAGAAAAACATTAACAATCTGTCTTATGCGGGTAATACTCTTATATGTCTGCCAGAATCTCAGGAAGCTTTGAATAGCCATTCAGTTATTAATCAAATGTCAAATTGTAAAATCCAAATGCCAAATGAATTCCAAATATTAAATTTCAAATGACAAACAAATCTGGTCGGCCTTGAAACCACTTTCAAAAACCATTGAGTCATTTGACATTCAATTGACATTTGAGCTTTGAACTTGGAAATTACGAATCAGTTGTCGATGATTGTTCCAGTTTTTTTATTTTATTGGAAAGCGACATGATTTTTTTATTAAGCCTGTCAACGTCTTCCCTTGTAGGTATATTCATTTTTTCAAGCGCCTTGTTGATAAGGTCAGAGATAGTATTGTTTATCTCTTCACCTGTCCTGCTGACCTTTTCAGTGCATTCCTTTACAAGTTTAGAACCCTGTGACTCGCTGAGCTCCCCTTTTTTTACGAGCTCATCAACCACTTCATTAATCTTTTCCGGGACCCCAAGTCCTGCCATCAAAGTCTTATGAATAATTTCGTTAATGGACATAATCGCCTCCTGATGCATACAGGTTAATCTAATTCAGCCTCTCTTTAATTATATCACCTACTGATGAAATAGCCCTGTCCAGACCTTCCGGGTCCTTCGTGCCCCCCTGTGCCATATCAGCCCTTCCACCGCCTTTTCCGCCTGTGACAGCTTTCAGAATATCACCTGCATTCAGTTTGGGTACCAGGTCTTTTGTAACAGCGGATACGTAATATGCCTGTCCTTCAAGCACAGAGCCCAGAACAATGACTCCTGAGCCTATTTTGTCCCTGAGCGAATCTGCAAGACTTCGAAGCCCCTTCATGTCCATGCCATTTGACTTGTAGGCAAGGACGTTCACGCCGTTTATTTCCGTAATCTTTTCGAGAATCATATCAACACTTCCCCTGACCTCTTTTTGCCTGACTTTATCAAGCTCTTTCTCTTTTAACTTTAAGTCACTAATGATCTTTTCAAGTTTACTGGAGATACCCAGTTCATTTACTTTGAGCAGCCCTGCCGCTTTCCTGAGTTCCGTTTCTCTGGATTTATAGTAATCTAACGCTTCCGACCCGGTAACTGCCTCGATCCTCCTGATCCCTGCTGCAGTACTTCCCTCTGAAATTATCTTAAAAGGTCCTATTTCACCTGTTGCATCACAGTGAGTACCTCCGCACAGCTCTGCAGAGAAATCACCTGCTTTTACGACCCGTACCTTTTGTCCATACTTTTCACCAAACAGGGCAACAACTCCCTGTTCAATTGCATCATCAAGATCTGATTCGGTAACAGAAACCGAAGAGTTCGCTATTACTTTTTCATTAACAATATCTTCAATCTCGCCAATCTCTTTTTCATTCACTGCAAAGAAATGATTAAAATCAAATCTGAGTCTGTCAGGAGCGACTAAAGAACCTGCCTGTTTAATGTGGTCTCCAAGCACCGCTTTTAGTGATGCATGGAGCAAATGGGTAGCAGTATGGTTACGCTTAATGGATTTTCTGTTTTCGGCTGACACCTGTGCAGTAACCGTCATCCCTGTTTTTATGGTCCCTTTTTTGATTTCAGCAACATGAAGAATCAGATTATGAAATTTTTTTGTATCATTTACTGCAATTGACAAACTATCCGATTTAATAATGCCTGTATCGCCAACCTGACCTCCTGATTCACCATAAAAAGGGGTCTTATCAAGAACTATTTCAACTTTGCTTCCCTCTGCAGCCTGGTCAGTGAGCGCTCCATCTTTAATCAACGCAATAACCGTACTGTCAGAACTCATGCTCTCATAACCCAGAAACTCTGTAGCACCTGACTTTTGAAATATCTCCCTGTACACACCTGATATCTCCTCTTCCCCGACCCATGAGGCCCTTGCCCTGCTCTTCTGCTCCTCCATGGCATTATTGAAGCCCTGTTCGTCTATTTTCAGTTTATTGTCATCAGCAATGTCCTGTGCCAGGTCAAGCGGAAAACCGTATGTGTCATAAAGCTTAAAAAGCTCGCTTCCCGGAATAATGTCCTTTCCCGACTGTTTTACTTCATCAATTACTTTATCCAGAATTCCCATGCCGGCAGAAAGAGTATGGGCAAATCTCTCCTCTTCCAGTCTCAGTATTTTTTTGCACATACCCATGTTTTCGGTTATCTCGGGGTAAGGTCCTGACATGTTTTCATAGACCACATCAAGGACGTTGTAGAGAAATGGCTTTTCAAGCCCGAGCATAAATCCATGCCTGGCAGCCCTTCTTATGATCCTTCTCAGAACATATCCCCTGCCTTCATTGGACGGTGTCAGTCCTTCTGACAGAACAAAAGCTGACGATCTAATATGATCTGCTATTACTCTAAGTGAAACATTTATTTCAGGAGCTGAACCATACTTCTTACCGCACAGTCCCTCAACATGATGTATTATCGGCATGAACAGATCAGTGTCAAAATTGTTGAGTTTTCCCTGCAGTACCGCAGTAAGACGCTCCAGTCCCATACCGGTATCAATGCTCGGTTTGGGCAGGGGCGTAAGCTTTCCGGCAGAGTCCCGGTTATACTGCATGAAAACAAGGTTCCATATCTCCAGATATCTGTCACAGTCACATCCCACTTTACAGTCCGGACTCCCGCAACTCAGTTCCGGCCCCTGGTCAATCAGTATTTCAGAACATGGTCCACAGGGACCTGTGTCCCCCATTTGCCAGAAATTGTCTTTCGCACCAAGCCTGAAAATCCTTTCCCTCGGGATTCCAACGTGGTTAAGCCATAGCTCTTCTGCCTCATCATCTTCTTCAAAAACAGTGATCTGCAGTTTTTCTCCGGGCAGCTTCAGCCACCCGGTAAGAAACTCCCATGCCCACTCAGTGGCTTCTTTTTTAAAATAGTCGCCAAATGAAAAATTGCCCAGCATCTCAAAAAAGGTATGATGTCTTGCTGTCCTGCCTACATTTTCAAGGTCATTATGCTTTCCGCCCGCCCTGAGACATTTCTGGACAGTGACTGCCCTCTTATACGGTCTTGATTCATCACCGAGAAAAACCGATTTAAACTGCACCATGCCTGCATTGGTAAAAAGGAGGGTGGGATCATTCTCTGGCAATAATCCGGAACTTGAGACCGGTTCATGACCTTTTTCCCTGAAAAAATCGATAAATAACTGTCTTATTTTTTTACTTTCCATATATAGGTAATAAAAGTCTTAAATTAAAGGGCCTGGAATTTACCATTCGTATTATATCAGAATTAATAGATATATTTAATTAAGTATCTATGCCATACCATATACCAAAACCCTGCACATGAAGCTTAAGCGGATAACAGCTAACGTTTAAGAAATTGGCCTTTTTTTCCGATTAATAAATATAGGGATCAGAGTATATAAAGAGCTGCATTTTGCCTTCAAGGCAATATGCACAGGAGAGTAATGTGAAGTGAACGATCGAGAAGAAATAATTAAAGCTGCCCATACGTACGCATTAAAGGGCCAGATTGATGATGCTATTAAAGAGTATCTGAAGATCCTTCCACACAGTATCGATGGCAATATCCATAATATTATCGGAGACTTATATTTAAAAAAAGGTGCGAATGAGGAAGCAATAAAACATTACAGATCTGCTGCCGAAATGTTCAAAAAAGAGGATTCCCTTTCCAAGGCTATCGCTCTATTCCATAAAATACTTAGTATTGATCCTGACCAGCACACTGTTGTTATTGAATTAGCTGAATTAAATGCAGAAAGGGGCTTTATTAAGCAGGCTGTTAAAGATTTAGTGAAAACTGCAGAGGCTTATAAATCAAAGGGGCTTCCCATGAAAGCCATTAATATCTACAAAAAAGCACTTCAAATTGTCCCGTCAGACATGGCCCTGACAATCAGGATAGCGGATCTTCAACTCGAAACAAATCATATAAATACTGCCCGAAAAATGTATCTTGCAATAGCAAAAGAATATGAAAAAAATGCAGAATCTGTTAATGCGGAAAAAATGTATAAAAAAGTTATTTCCCTTGATCCTGACAACATAGAGTCATTAATACACCTGAGCAGACTTGCTGAAGATGACCAGGACCTTGAGCTTGCCTTTCAGTACATGTCAAAAGCTGCGGCACTTGCACCAGATAACAATGATGTCATGTTTGATTACGCCAACCTTGCAGCCAAAACAAACAGAGACATATCTGTAAATCCAACTAATAATCAGGATGATATAAAAATTCCTGATTCAATGAATGATTACAAAAACATTGATAATTCTCATGCTCCATTGGAGTTAACATCAGAAAACAGTTCCAGGGACAGTTCCCCGGTCATTAAGCCGGTATCAGCTTCTCCCCCTTTGATGAATGCTGAATCTTCCGGAACCGGTTTTGCACAAATTAACCGGACAGAGTCAGTAGATCATCATGCAGTTCCAATTGAAAAAAACGAAAAACATGATGAGAGACTGTATCAAGATCAGTCAAAACCTTCAATATATGACTCAATCAATGGAAAAACGTCAAAAACAGTCAATCAACAGGGACCGGCCGAGGTTGAATACGATCACCATTCAGATGAATTCGACACGAACATCGCACTCAGCGAACCTGTTATTCATAAATCAGAGAGAGATATACGAAGATTGAAAAAAAGGGTCAAAACCAGCTGGATCCATCTATTACTGATATTGCTCTTTATATGTGTCACATCCACTTCATTTTTTATTACTTTCAATTTCATAAAGAATTCCCAATCCGTTGACGTTGAGGCTACAGAGCATGTAATTGCTACGGAATCTTACAACCTGAATGAAGATAAAGACAGTGTGCGCCATGAAAAAAAGAACAGAACTAATGAATTAATTACAGATAAAGATCTACCGGCAAATAAGCCTTCGATTAATGCCGGTGAACATCCAGGGGTTATGAATCAGGAGGAATTAACACTTCCGGGCAAGAAAACTGAAAGCGTTACAGAGAGCAGTATTATGGATGATACAATTAAAGAAAAGGTGCCGGAACAGGAAGGCAGCAGCTACCCTGACGACCCGGAAGATGAATCTGAATCAGCTCTGAAATCCGATATAGACCCCATAAACAAAACAGAGCCCCGCAGTATTAAGAGCGAGACCATGACGGAAAACATTAACGAAGCATTCCCGGAACAGGAAAACAGCAATACTCCTGACTATACAGAAGTTGATACGCAGTCAATACGGCAACCAGAAACTGAAACCG
>CALZMZ010000057.1 GCA_945788685.1 Thermodesulfovibrionia bacterium
AGAAAGGGATACTCTACATTACACTGCCGCGGGCAGAAGAAGAAAAACCGAAAAAAATTGATATTAAATCAGAATAAGGAGGTGAGTAACATGACGGTAGCCACCAAAGAAGTAGAAAAAAAGGAAGCAAAACTCCATGAAGGAGTCGAGAGGACCAGGGCCAAACGGGTATATAAACCTGCAGTGGATATAATCGAAAAAAATGAGGATATATACCTTATAGCTGATATGCCCGGTGTCGATAATGAAAGCGTTGAAGTAACGCTTGAAAAAGATACCCTTACCATATACGGCAAGGTCGAGCCTGAAATTCCCGAGGGACTGAGGCTTACTGAATCAGAATATGGTGTAGGAGATTTCCAGAGGACATTTTCCTTATCTGATGAAATCGATAAGGAAAAGATTCAGGCCTCGGTCAAAAACGGCGTGTTAAGACTCACACTGCCGAAAGCCGAAGCAGTAAAGACCAGAAAAATTCCGGTCAGGGCAGAAGCCTGAGGAAAGGAGGTATGAGTTATGTCATTCAAAGATCTGAGTTTGTTCAGGAAAAAAAGTGTACCGGTAAAGCGTGAAGCTCATGATCCCTTTTCACTGATGCATCGCGACATGGAGAGCCTTTTTGATGATTTTTTCAAAGGATTTGAACTTGAGCCGTTCTTCGGACCGGACATCAGTTCATACTCTCCAAAAGTTGATGTGAAAGAAAGTGACAAGGAGATCAGGGTGCTGGCAGAACTTCCGGGAATGGACGAAAAGGAGATCAATGTTACTCTTAATAAAGACTCACTTATCTTGAAAGGTGAAAAGAAAGAAGAGAAAGAGGACAATGATAAAGGATATCACCGTCTGGAACGTTCATACGGATCATTCTGCAGAACAATACCACTCCCTGTTGAGATTGAAAGCGACAAGGTATCGGCCAGTTACAAAAAAGGGATACTGACCATTTCTATTCCAAAAAGTAAAAAGGCAATTGAAGAGAAAAAGAAAATTAAAATCCAAGTTGAGTAACTGTTCCCGAATTGCGGAAACTTTTCCGGCCCTTTCCCTGACATGGGAAGGGGCCGGTTTTTTTATATTGCTGGCCCGCTTGTTTCCATTTATTATTATATCCGTCTTTGCCACATCTGGGAGTTGCACAAGGTCTGAATATATGATTAAATTAACAGCATCGATAATATAGTGGATGATAATGATTAGTGAAGACTGCAGACATATGTTTTCATTTGAAGTGTGACATGGAAAAAAGCGCAAAATCTGTTGTAGCCAGTGTATGCAAAAAATTTGATCATGACGGTATCCGTATCATCGATATCTTAAGAGAAGTTCAAAAGAGGCTCGGATGCATTAACGGTGATACCATGGAACTGCTTGCAGATGAGCTCTCTTCTCACCGTGTGGAAATTGAAGGGCTCGTCTCATTTTATTCTTTTTTTTCGGAAGAGCCGAAAGGTAACATCACCATACGTCTCTGCGATGATATAATTGACCGGTTTGCAGGAGTTAAGGAGATTGCCGGGGTGTTTACCGATGAACTGGGAATCAGCATGAATGAAACAACGGCTGACGGGATCTTTTCCCTGGAGTACACGCCCTGCATCGGGATGAGTGATCAGGCGCCGGCAGCGCTTATTAATGATGTTGTTGCAACGAATCTGACTCCCCGTTCAGCCAGGACTCTTGCACGTAACTTAAAGAAGAACCATGACCCGTCAAAGCTTGTAAAGAAAAGAGGCGACGGCAACAATGCGGGCAGGCTCATTAATGCGATGGTCAGAAACAATATCCGGAGGAAAGGGGAGGTGCTTTTTGCTGACAGGATTTCATCAGGCGCAGGCCTCAGGGCCGCCCTGAAAAGGAAACCTGATGAAGTTATTCAGGATGTGCGTGATTCAGGATTGCGGGGCAGGGGCGGGGCAGGTTTTTCAACAGGCCTTAAATGGGACCTCGCCGCCAGGGCGGATGCAAAAGAGCGATATGTAATCTGCAACGCTGATGAGGGGGAGCCGGGCACTTTCAAGGACAGGGTGCTTTTAACGGAGCGAGCGGACCTTATGTTTGAAGGAATGACTATTGCGGCTTATGCTATCGGAAGCAAAAAGGGCATTTTATATCTGCGAGCGGAGTATGAATATCTACTGCCCTATCTTGAGAGCGTTCTCGGAAAAAGACGTAAAGCAGGTCGGCTGGGAAAAAATATCAGCGGGAAAAAAGGTTTTACATTTGAGATCCGTATACAGCTTGGCGCGGGCGCGTATATCTGCGGAGAGGAGAGTTCGCTCATAAGCTCCTGTGAGGGCTTAAGGGGGGAGCCAAAAAACCGCCCGCCTTTCCCTGTGGAAAAGGGCTACCTCGGTCATCCAACGATAGTAAACAACGTGGAGACCTTTTGCTGTGCAGCCCGCATTCTTGATAAGGGGGCGCACTGGTTTTCTGCAATAGGGACAGATGAGAGCAGGGGAACGAAACTGTTGAGCATTGCAGGTGATTGTTCCAAACCCGGCATATACGAAATGCCTTTTGGCATGAAAGTGTCTGATGTGCTTGATATGGCCGGGGCTGAAGACCCGGCAATAGTACAGGTAGGCGGGGCAAGCGGCGAGATGATCGGCAGGACCGCATTTAACAGGAGAATCTGTTTTGAGGACCTGCCGACAGGCGGTTCTTTCATGACCTTCAGTTCCAATCGTAATGTGCTGAGCATAGTGGATTATTTTCTTGAGTTCTTTATTCACGAGAGCTGCGGCTACTGCACACCCTGTCGTGTTGGTAATGTATTTTTACGTGAAAGGATACAGAAGGTCATGAACGGTTTTGCGGAAGAAGCGGACCTTGAATACCTGAAGGATTTAAGCACGACTATTATGATGACCAGCCGCTGTGGTCTTGGCAACACGTCGCCAAAACCCGTAGTGAGTTCAATTGCCCATTTCCCGATTGTCTACGCTTCTCTCACAAGGGAGAGCACCCAGGGCTTTCAGGCGAGTTTTGACATTCAAAGTGCCCTGGCAGAGTCAAGGAGAATAGCCAGGCGCCAGTCAATGATTTATGATCCGGTCTATGGGGAAAGCAGCGAATAGAAAGGACATATCTTGAAAGGGCCGACAATACCATGAGTAAAACGGTTAAATTTAAAATCGACGGAGTAAAAATAAAAGGCCGGGCCGGTCAGACAATCATGGATGCGGCTGATGATGCAGGTATTTATATCCCCCGGCTTTGTGATGTTGAGGGGTTGTCGCCCCAGGGAAGCTGCCGCGTCTGTACTGTGAAAGTAAATGGCAGGCCTGCTGCCGCATGCACGCAGCCTCTTACTGAAGGGATGGATGTGGAAAATGACATACTGGAAATACTGAATTACCGGCGTGATATCATAAGAATGCTTCTTCACGAAGGTAATCACCTTTGCCCCATATGCGAAGCAAGCGGCAGGTGTGAGCTTCAGGCCATGGGATACCGCCTCGGCATATTGCAGCCGGCAAAGTATCCCTATCTGCAGCCTGTCCGTCCTATTGACGCGTCCCACCCTGATATTCTGCTTGATAAAAACCGCTGCATAAGATGCGGTCGGTGCATCAGGGCCTCAAAGCAGATAGACGGGAAAAACGTCTTTGGCTATATTGGTCGCGGGATACATAAAGGGCTCGGGGTCAACGGCAGGGACCTTGCCGGGACGAATGTGCATGTTAGCGATAAGGCAGTTGCCCCCGGGACATGTCCTGTAGGCTGTATCATCAGAAAGGGCTTAGGTTTCCATGAGCCGATCGGCCGGAGGAAGTTTGATAAAGTCCCTATAGGCAGTGATATTGAGAATCCTGAATCAGGGCGGGGGAAATAATGAAGAAAAAGATAGCCACTGTTTCGCTGGCAGGATGTTTCGGCTGCCATATGTCTATTCTCGATATAGACGAACGGATCCTTGATCTGCTAAAAGTCGCTGAGTTTGATAAAACGCCTGTAAACGATTTGAAAAAATTTACACAGCGTTGTGATATAGGCCTCATCGAGGGCGGGTGCTGCAATGAAGAAAATGTCCATACTCTCCAGGAATTCCGGAAAAACTGTGATCTGCTGGTAGCTGTGGGAGCGTGCGCCATTATGGGCGGACTCCCTGTAATGAGAAACGCAATCATGAATTCCGAAGACCCCCTGCGGGAATGCCTTGAAGAGGCGTACCTTAACAGTTCCAGTGTATATAATGCTGATAATGATATACCCAATGATCCGGCACTGCCGCTTATCCTGGATAAGGTATATACCTGTCCCGAGGTAGTAAAGATAGACTATCAGATCCCCGGATGCCCTCCGTCAGGAGATATTCTCTGGCGGACGCTAATAGCACTGATAAATGGAGTACCTGCTGATCTGCCATACGGATTAATCAGATATGACTGATGTTAAGAAGGATTGAAACACAATGGCAAAGACAAAGGTAATAGAAATAGAACCGGTAACACGTGTTGAAGGTCACGGCAAAGTCAGTATTCATCTGGATGATCATAATAATGTAAAGGTAGCCAGGCTGCACATCGTAGAGTTCAGGGGTTTTGAACGGTTTATTAAAGGGCGTCCGTTCTGGGAAGTCCCTGTTATCGTACAGCGGCTCTGCGGCATATGCCCGGTAAGTCATCAGCTTGCAGCGGCAAAGGCAATGGACATTATTGTGGGCGCGAAAAAGATCACGCCGACTGCGGAGAAGGTCAGGCGCCTCATGAATTACGGACAGATATTTCAGAGCCATGTCCTGCATTTCTTCCATCTCTGCTCCCCGGATCTCCTCTTTGGCTTTGATGCAGACCCGAAAAAGCGCAATATATTTGAGGTAATTAAAAAAATGCCGGATCTTGCGGTGCAGGGTGTTATGATGCGTAAGTACGGGCAGGAGATCATCAGGGCCACTTCTGGTAAAAAAATTCACGGTACAGGAGCGGTCCCGGGCGGAGTGAATAAAAACCTTTCTGTAGAAGAACGGGACTTTTTCCTTAAAGATATTGAAAAAATGAAAAAGTGGGCCCATGATGCCCTCAACATCGCAAAAAACTATACACTCGAACATTTGGACATGATAGAGACCTTTGCTGCCTTCAACTCCAGCCATCTCTCCCTTGTCCGTGAAGACGGCGCGCTCGACCTGTACCACGGTAATCTCAGGGCGATAGATGCCGGCGGCAATATTATTTTTGATCAGGTCGATTACCGGACATATAACGATTACATTATGGAGGAAGTGCGATCCTGGTCGTATAACAAGTTCCCCTTTATAAAGAGCCGCGGACACATTGATGGATGGTACCGGGTTGGTCCTCTTTCAAGAATGAACACTTCAGGCTTTATCGACACGCCCGCGGCGCAGAAAGCGCTGGAGGAATTTAAAGGACTGACCAATGGCAAACCCAACAACATGTCGCTGGCCTATCACTGGGCGCGTATGATAGAGACCGTGTACTGTGCCGAGAAGATTGAGGAACTTCTACATGATCCGGACCTTCAGGGAACAGACCTCATGGTCAGGGGTGACCGTGCTGAAGAGGGGATCGGGCTTGTAGAAGCACCCAGAGGTACCCTGTTTCATCACTACAGGGTAAATGAAAACGACCAGATCACATACTGCAATTTAATTGTATCTAGCACAAATAACAATGAGGCCATGAACCGGGCCGTTACAAAAGTCGCCCATGATCACATTTCCGGGAAACCAAAGGTTACAGAAGGGATGCTCAATCATGTGGAGGTTGCTGTCCGTTCGTACGACCCCTGTCTTTCCTGCGCTACACATGCACTTGGCCAGATGCCTCTTGTCCTTGATCTATATGACGCTGAAGGTGTACTCCTTGAAACCAAAAGCAAGAACCTGTGATGTCAGACTGGCCCAGGATATTGCTGATCGGCTACGGAAACCCGGGACGCCTCGATGACGGCCTCGGGCCAGCACTGTCAGCAAAGGTTGATGATGCTTCCCTCAAAGGGGTGACAGTTGATTCCGACTACCAGCTAACCGTAGAAGACGCCTGTGACGTGTCCGGCCACGACATAGTTATATTTGCAGATGCGTCAGTCAGGGGAAAGGCCCCCTTCTTCATTGAGGAAATAAGCCCCCAATCACCGATGAGCATCAGCACCCACAGTGTAACTCCTGAAGCAGTTCTTTACTTTGCGGAACAGATGTTTAACTCAAAAGCCAGGGCCTATGTCCTCGGCATACGCGGATACGAATTCAACAGGTATGAGGAGCGGCTGTCAGAGGGTGCAAAGCGAAATCTGGAAGAGGCCTTTCAGTTTATCAGGAAGTTCGTTCAGTCAGGCAATCTTCATTTCAACGAAGCCGGTTTTTAATTGTATACATTATAATTGGACCTTATTTAGTCCGATTAATCTCACAACTTTATTTTTTGAACTCTGCCCAGAGACTATTTCAATATCTTTTTTACGAACTTTCAGTGTCTTTGATAATATGTCTATAAGTTCTTTATTCGCCCTGCCTTCAACAGGAGGTGAGGTGAGCTTTACTTTTATTCCATCACCATAAGGGCCGACTATCGCTGATTTTGATGAACCCGGCTCAACCTTGACTTTGAGAGTTAAACTCTGTAGTTGCTTTTTCACTTGAACCCTTGGCCCCTTGATTTCCGGAACCCTTTTTCACGAAAACACTATATCCATTTTAACTATCTTTTTTTCAGGCAGAAACCTTCCGATAGATAGCAAATTATTATCACGTGATTTAATTTTAATCGCTTCAGCAGTTTTCAATTCATCAGATATTTCATTTGATGTTATGGGATTACCATGACTAATGGCCCTTGATGCAGAATCATCTACTGTCAGTTCAGGCAGCCATGACAGGGCATCACTCATTGAATAAATGCTTTTATCTACATACTCTCCGTAGCTTATCTCAATTAATTTCTCCGGAGATATGCTGTCAGCAATATGGAAATCTCCAATAGCAGTGCGCTCGAGTTCATACAGATGGGCCCCTGTACCAAGCTTCTTTCCCATGTTATGGCATAATGTTCTGATATATGTTCCTTTTGAGCATCGGGCCCTGAAGGTCACATAGGGCAGATGAAAATCAAGAAGCTCAATAAGACTGATATTTATTTCCCGTGGCTTCCGTTCTATTTCAATGCCCTTTCGCGCCAGTTTATAAAGCGGCTTACCCCTGTGTTTGAGGGCTGAGAACATCGGTGGTTCCTGAAGTGTTTTACCTGAGAAAGATTTCAGAACCGCTTCGATCTGCTCCCTGTCCACAGAAATGTCATCACATGTTTCAATGACTTTGCCATATGCATCCTGCGTATCAGTTGATGTCCCGAGTTTCATGACCGCTCTGTATTCTTTGTCAAGAGAAGAAAAAAAAGATGCAAGCCGTGTTGCCCTGTTTACACAAACGAGCAGGACCCCGGTGGCCATCGGGTCAAGCGTGCCTGCATGGCCTGCCTTTTTCGCCCGTAATATTTTTTTGACTTTTGTTACTGCATCGTGGGAGGTAATGTCTTTTGGTTTGTTAAGGTTGACTATGATATCCATGTGAAAAAAACAACCGCAGATTATACAGATTTTTATCGATATGAATTAATCTCTTTCTTCACAACCCTGAAAACTTTTGTCTGGACTTCTTTAAGGGACCCCTTTACTTTACACCCTGCTGCTGCAACATGTCCGCCCCCTCCAAAACTCATTGCAATTTTCTGTACATTTGCTTTACCTTTTGACCTGAAACTGACTTTATATGATCTGTTGCCGTCCTGTCTGAAGAAAATGGCAACTTTAATGCCCTTGATTCTTCTTGGCAGATCAACAAACTCCTCACAGTCCTCAGAATTGGTCCCTGTTTTTTTAAACATTCTGTCCGTTACGGTAATCCAGGCCATGCCATCTTTTCTCTCAAGCGTAGCAAGTGACAGCCCCTGCAGTTTCATGGCACTGAACGGACTGTTTTCATATAATTCTTTTGATATCTTCCATGGTTCAGCGCCTGCTTCTACCAAATGAGATGCGACCCTTAGGGATTCAGGTGATGCATTGGAATATCTGAAACCTCCTGTATCTACAAGAAGTGCAGTGTAAAGATTTGAGGCCATTTTCTTATCAACAGGAATGTGCAGTGCCTTCAAAACTTTATAAACCAGCAGTCCGGCAGCTGCGGCATCAGGATCAATGATTGCAGCTGATAATGATTTGTAAAAATCACTTCTCCCTGAATTGTCCGGCAGAACATGATGATCAATTACAGCTGTATGTGAAGAGTTCAGGGATGTATACCCTGTTCTATCAATATGATTGCAGTCAACAAGGATTGCAACATCAAATTTCCTGAGCGGTATTTTCTGTTTCACCTTTCCTGATGACGGAAGGAACTTCAGGTTTTCAGGAACCGGGTCACTGCTCACAACAACAACTTCTTTTTTCCCTGTTTTCTTTAACCCAAGAGCAAGGGCAAGGGAAGAACCGATAGAATCACCTTCAGGATTGATATGGCCAACTATCAGGAAGGAATTGTTATTTTTAATAAGCTTCAGCAGATCAGAAGAGATCTTCGTCTTCATCGATAGAACCCCTTTCAGATTCAATGTCGTCAAGTATACCGTCAATTTTTCTTCCATATTCTATTGCTTCATCCAACCTGAATGAAAGGGATGGAACATATTTCATCTTTAATCTTTTGCCCAGTTCCCCCCTGATAAATGAAGAAGACGAACTGATTTTATGCACTGTCTTCTGACCGTCATCAGTGCCCAGAACACTCAGGTATATTGTCGCATGTCTCAGGTCATCACTTACCTTGGCCCCCGTAACCGTGACAAACCCGAGGTCCTTGTGCTTTATTTTATTTAATAAAATATCGGCAACTTCTTCCCTTATCAGGTCGCTGACCCTTGCTGATCGTTTATATGGATGCATTTTAAAATTACGAATTACGAATTATAAATTAAGAATTAATGAGTGGCTCGTCGGCATACTCATAGCATTTCAATAGTTGCATCTATTATTTCTACAGAATGTGTGTTTATAACAAGCGTTCTTATTTTTTCAAACACCTTATTAATTATCTGTGTCTCATTGGCAACAAGTGAAATTCCTATTACACTGCGCTGCCACAGGTTATTGGCGTCAACTTCAGCTACAGATACATTGAATTTATTTCTTATCCTGTCGATCAGGCTTTTTATGACAAGACGTTTTGCTTTAAGTGAGTTTGATCCGGGTATGTGCAAATCCAATGTAAGAAGACCAACTATCATGTCTAAACCGCAGGGTTCCAGGTTTCAAGGGGTTAAGGGTTCGAGAAAAGAACAATCATACTTTATTCGAATAACGTATAACCAATAACTAATAACTGCCCAGGACTATTGCTCCAGTTTCGTGGCAACTTCTTCCTTAATATAATTCTCAATTATGTCGCCTGTTTTGAGGTCATTAAAATTCTCAACCATGATTCCGCATTCAAAACCTGTAAGCACTTCCTTTGCGTCTTCCTTAAACCTCTTCAAGGAAGAGATCTTGCTTTCATAAATAACAACATTGTCTCTTATTACCCTTACGCCTTCACTTGCCCGTGATATCTTCCCGTCAATCACATAACAGCCCGCGATCGTGCCGAACCTTGATACATGGAAAAGTTCCCTTACCTCGGCACGTCCCATGACCTTTTCTGTAATAGTGGGTTCCAGCAGTCCCTCAAGTGCTTTTTTAACATCTTCAATCGCTTCATAAATTACGTTATACAATCTTACATCCACCCCTTCTTTTTCAATAAGAGGAGTGGCGTTTGCATCAGCACGTACACTGAATCCTATGATAATTGCGTTTGATGCGGCAGCAAGCATTACATCAGATTCATTTATACCGCCTGCACCTGTATGTATGACATTTACTTTGACCTCAGGGTGTGTGATTTTGGAGAGGGCGTCCTTGACAGCTTCCACAGATCCCTGAACATCAGCTTTTATAATAATGTTAAGGTCTCTTATCTCACCTTCCTTGACCCTCTCAAACAGGTCATCAAGTGTGAGCATTTTCTTGCGCGCCATGGCTACCTGCTTCTGCTTGTGCAGCCTGTTCATGGCTATCTGGCGGGCCTTTCTCTCATCATCCATTACAACGAATATGTCTCCGGCCTGGGGAACTTCAGGGAAACCGATGACTTCAACAGGAGTTGAAGGCCCTGCTTTCTTTATCTTTTTCCCGGTGTCATCAATCAATGCCCTTACCCTTCCGGCTACAGTACCTACAAGAAATGAATCTCCGGCCCTTAGCGTTCCTGAATTAACCAGCACGGTGCCGACCGGTCCTCTTCCCCTGTCCAGCTTGGCTTCAACAATAGTCCCCTTGGCCATTCTGCTGTAATCTGCCTTCAGCTCCATAATCTCTGCCTGAAGCAGTATCATCTCCAGAAGATGTTCTATACCTGTTTTTTCTTTTGCAGAGACCTCCACAAATACGTTTTTTCCTCCCCAGTCCTCAGGAACAACATCATGCTGGGCAAGTTCGGTCTGCACCCTTGATACGTTTGCTTCGGGTTTGTCTATTTTGTTGACAGCAACAACAATAGGGACATTTGCTGCCTTTGCGTGATCAATGGCCTCAATTGTCTGGGGCATTACACTGTCATCAGCAGCAACGACAAGAACAACTATGTCCGTCACTTTTGCTCCTCTTGCCCTCATCATGGTAAATGCTTCATGTCCCGGTGTATCAAGGAAGGCAATATCCTTATTATTGAGAGTGACTTTATAAGCGCCAATATGCTGCGTTATCCCGCCTGCCTCGGTCTCGGTGACCCTGGTCTCCCTGATAGCATCAAGAAGAGTTGTTTTGCCATGATCAACATGTCCCATAATAGTGACAATAGGCGGACGGGGTGAGAGTGCGGTTTCATCGATTTCCGCTTCTTCAAGAAAATCCTCATCAGTTTCGATGCTTGTAAGTTCTATTTTTAATCCAAATGATTCTGCAACGATCTGTGCGGCATCTGCATCAAGGGGCTGGTTTATGGTTGTCATATATCCCAGTTCCATAAACTTTTTAATCACATCATTCAGCTTTTGCCCGATCAGTTCGGAAAATTCCTTGACTGTAGTCCCTTCCTGGAATTTAAGGATCTTTTTTCTGGGGGCAGTGGGAGTTGGGGCTTCAACAGTCTCAGTGCCTTTTGCAGGGGCCTTTTTGTCCTGTTTTTTATGACGGGGCTTGAAATCAAATCCCTTCCTGTTGACATCGATTCTTCTGATCGAGTCAAAGGCCCTTTGCATGCCGGGTTTACTTTTGAATTTTGTTATTTTATCTGAGTCAACTTCTTTCTTGAAGCGGTCAGGAACAATAACTTCATCTTCATCAATGGGTTCCGGAATATCCTGAAGCACAGGTTCAACAGGATTGACTTCAGCCGGCTCTTTTGTCTTTTCTGCAAGTGCTGGCTTTTTCCCCTTGGCAGGTGCTTTGGCTTTTTTAACCTTCTTTACTTTAATTTCCCTGGCCTTAACTTCTTTTTTGGGGGTCGCGGGCTTTTCTTCTTTTACCGGGGGTTTTTTCCCTTTGGAATATAAATAATTCAGCTTCTCAACAGTCGCGTCGTCCAGACCGGACATATGAGACTTTGCGGGTATGCCCAGTTCCTTGAGCTTGGCCAGGATCTCTTTGCTTGGCACATTAATCTGTTTTGACAATTCATGAATTCTCATTTATTGTAATTATCCTTAATATGTCTATAATACATACACATGATCGGTTTCAACCCCTTAATATTTATTGAATTCCTGTCAGTAAAAGGGTTGTAAGTAAAACAGGATTAATGTTATCATAACTGCTCTTTTTAAAGCAATCTTGGATATCCTGAGCGATCAGGATATCTGTTATGGAGGTATTAGTATACATGGCAGAATGTTCAGTATGTGGCAAGAAAAGGGTTTCGGGCAATAACATAAGCCACGCCAACAATAAGACAAAGAGATTATTCAGGCCAAACCTGCAGAGGGTTAAGGCGCAGACTGCACATGGCGTAAGAAGAGTCCATGTCTGCACCAGATGCCTTCGATCAGGAAAAATAAATAAGGCGGTTTGAAGACAGGGTTAAGGGATCAGGGGGAATAACATTAAACGATTCCGGACATATCCCCGTTGACGTTAACTTTTTGGATGCTTTTCAACATTCCTTATGCAGCCTCTCAAGAACGTCCTTGGCAAACTTATCAAAGATGCAGGTTTAGAAAGTGGAGTGGCCATTACTGCAGTGGGAGAAGGTATTGCCCTGCACACATATCCGGACACTATTAAGGGCAAAGTGCTAAACGTTCTGGTCGACACCCCTCAATGGATGCATCATCTGAGCTTTTTCAAATCAGACATTACCGACAAGCTTGAACACTTTGGGATAAGGGACGTACGCTTCAGAATAGGAAGGCTGCCTGAACCTGAAGTAAAGGAGCTCAGGGAAGAGGAGGCGGAATTGTCAGAAGGAGACATAAGATATCTTGATAATACTGTCAGACATATCAAGGACAATGAACTCAGGAACCGCTTCAGAAGGCTGATTTCCCATGGACTCAAAAGGGGGAAGAAACCAATTAACCTGAAATAACAAATAACAAAGCCCAAATATCAAACAAGCACCAATGACCAATATTCAAAACGTCAGAAGAACGGACTCTCCTTTTTGAAATTTCGATTTTGTTATTTGTTTGTCATTTGAAATTTAAAAGAATAAATGACGCGAAGCCTTTACAAGGCATGGAAGCACATTTAGTATTCAGCACAACTGCTTTTATGCAGTCTCTGCCTTGTCTTCGTAAGTAAGTATGGCTTTCCCCTTTTTTGTTATCACATCATCGGTAATAACACACTCTGTTATATTGGGCTGTGAGGGCACT
>CALZMZ010000058.1 GCA_945788685.1 Thermodesulfovibrionia bacterium
AACCCCTTTGAATTTTCTGGCGTCCCCAAGGGGATTTGAACCCCTGTTATCGGCGTGAAAGGCCGGTGTCCTAGGCCAGGCTAGACGATGGGGACTGTACGGCAGGGGATAAGGTCAAAGGAAAAAGGGTTAAGGGAAAAACACAAAAACCTGGTCCTTATCATCATCTCATTCCCATGCGTTTCTTTTTAATGCTCTTTATCGTCTTTATTAATATTTTTATCGTCTCTATATTAAGACAATTAATTTCATCTATCAACTCTGTGCCTTCTCTGCAGGACCCTTTGAATAATGCCTGCACAGTCGTCAACCAGTGGTCCGTCTCAAAAGCTGAGCGCAGAGATATCTTCAGGTATCGCTGATACTCGTTGCCCTCAAAATCGCTGTACCCTTCTGCAATGTTCGCACCAACAGAAGATACAGATGAAAATAGCTGGCCTGCTATCTTCTTAAAGGGTGACTTTTCAGGAAAAGTGTCTATTAACTGAGCAGTCTTTATTATAGCGTGCTGGTTCTTCTGCCAGGCTATATTCCTACGGTACCCAAGTTCCAAGCCTTTCCCCTGATCCCTTTTCCTTTCACCCTATTACCCTGAAGTAAATGGTGAGCCGCGAAGGATTCGAACCTTCGACCCACGCCTTAAAAGGGCGTTGCTCTACCAACTGAGCTAGCGGCCCGATATTCGAGCAAGATAGTATAATTTGTTATTTGTTGTACGTTAATCGCGAAAGGATTGACAGATGAGTAGTTTATGCTGAAAGCTGATCACTAATTGCTGACAGCTAATTTAATAGGCATTGGCAGTCCACATATCTTTACTGAACTGCAGCACCCTGTTTCTCCCGGCTTCTTTTGCCTTGTACATGGCAATGTCTGCATACTTTATAGCTTCCCAGAAATTCTGTGTATCTTTCGGGAATTCACAGAACCCGATACTTATTGTCTTCTGAATTATTCCCCCCGCGGTTTTTACCTTGGTTGCCTCGATGTTACGTCTGATTCTTTCTGTGACAGTGTCAACATCACCGGGTTTGGCCCCCTTTACGATGACAAGGAATTCTTCTCCACCGAACCTGATCACCAGATCCGCACCCCGGGCACTTTTTACTATTACATTGGCTGTTTCCTTTAACACAGCATCTCCCGCATCATGGCCGTGCTTATCGTTGACCTCCTTGAAGTAGTCAAGGTCGCACATCAGCAGCCCCAGCTGACCCTCGTTTCTCGAAACGCTGGCTATGAGAGTATCCACATATTCCTCAAGGAACCTCCTGTTATACAGGCCGGTCATCTGGTCCCTGATTGAAGACTCCCTGAGCGCACTTGTCAGGCGTTTTGTTTCAATAACTGAGGACGATTCCCTGATATACTGCTCGGCTTTGAGTATCTGCTTTTTTATACATGCGATATCCAGGATAGGCGTCTGCTTTTCGCCGTCTTTTTTCAGGGATTTGTCAAACTGAAACTGGATAACCCCGCCTGTCGTGCCGCCGACGATAACAGGGAGACAGACATGATATTTCTCCGGACCCATTAAATACTGCTTGCATATTTTATTATGGGTAAGCGAGGATATTGTGTGTCCTGTCTTCCTGGCACGGCAGAGGTTGCTGTCAACAAGAATGCCCTTGTTGCAGCTTATTTCGCTTTTTGTGTAGGGTGTTTCTATAATCTTCATGGCATTTCTGTTTGAAATCTCATAAATCACCGGATCATCAAGACCCAGCTGCTCATAGAAGACCTCTGCCATCCTGAAGTATACATCTGAGAGTGTGTCATCTTCCTCAATCACTTTTTTAAATGTATTCATGTCATGAATCGTATTCATCAGTGTATTGAAACTTGCGGACAGTTCGGCAATTTCATCTCTGGATCCAATAATGATCTGCTTTGTAAGGTCGACTTCTCCTTCTGACAACCCTTTTATCTGGTCAGTAATTGCGTTTAAAGGACTGGTAATTGAATTTCTGAGAAAATAGCTGAATACTATGAGTAATAATACAGCCAATACCCCGATGATTACGAAAACCACCATGGACTGTCTTAAAACGTTCTTAATATTGCCGGTATAATGATTTTGCAAGAAGGATATGCCTGACGTAAGTTTTCCAAGTGCCATGACCGCCTGAATTGTCAAGGAGTCATATTCACTGAGCCTGTTCATAAACTTTTCTCTCTCTTCAGGCGTAAGCCCGCCATGTGATACTCCCTGCAATTTAAGCTCTGCCATTTCCTGCAGAATGTTTCTGAGTTTATGGTTTTTTTCCAGAACACTGTTAATGTATGTTTCCGCCTTGATCAGATCTGTTATCGGCTCTACCTGAAACTCCTCGATTAGCTCACCTGTGAGATCGGAATAATCCTCGATCTTCCCGCCCTGCTGAAGAGATATTAGCGTAGAATCAATATTATTCAGGAGAAAACCGGCCCTCTTATAGTTTCTGTTTACAACGTCTGGTTCATCATGAATGACGATATTATGAACAGATACATTCGCGCCTCTTATGTTTATAATCAGTTTCTGGCTGGCCTTTATCTGGGGAACAACCTGATCTGTCAGGGATCTTGAGGAATCATTGACATAGGTGACTGCACCTAAACCTACAGAAGCAATGATTATGAACCATGAGATGCCACCTCCTGCAAATATGAAGAGTTTTTTCCCAATAGGTATATCGGTAAACGTCAATAAGTTAATAAATCGTTTCAATAATTCCTTCCACTTCATGTTCTGTTACCTTTCCTGCTTTTATGCCGGTTACTTATACTTAATATACGGTACTTATATATATTGGTCGGCTTTTTTTAAAAATCCTTTAGCCTGGACTCGTTAAAGAAGCAGGATCATGAACAATCCCAATGCAGAACTGCGAGGTTTTAAAAAAAGATGTCATTCCGGCAGCCTGCCGGCAAGCAGGTCCTGATGCCGGAACCCACTCCCCCCATCGTGAAAAGACTCTGGATTCCCGCTTTCATCCTTCGAAACTCTACGGAGAACGGGCAACATACCGGGGGAATGACAAACAGATGTCTAAGATGATTTAAAAAGTGATTTATGGATATGGTGGTCTAAGAACTGATAGGCGTACAGAAGTGATTTTTTGGATTTTGATTGTTGTGTAATTTGGAATTTGTTATTTGAAATTTTAAATAAGCGGATACTACTTTTTCTTTTTAGCTTTTTTAAAGGGCCTGTTCACAAATATTATTTCATCCCTCTTCTGGCCGGTAGATATCAGATCAATATCAACATTAAGAGCTTCACTGATATAATCCATGTACGCCCGAGCCTGTTTTGGAAGGTCCTTCATTTTCGTAGCTCCCTTTGTGCTTTTATGCCAGCCGTCAAGCTCTTTGTAAACAGGCTCACATTCATCAAGCACCTTGACTGTCTGGGGCATGTCCGTTACCTTGCAGGGCTTTCCCTTTTTGCTGCAGCCGCAGCTGTTTGCAGGATCCTTGTACGTATAGGAGGTACATACCTTAAGTTTATCAAGTCCGTCCAGCACATCCAGTTTTGTCAGTGCAATACCTGTAAAGCCGTTGATCCTTATGGCATGCTTAAGGCTGACAAGGTCAAGCCAGCCGCACCTGCGGGCCCTGCCTGTGGTAGCTCCATATTCTCCGCCTCTGGCCCTGAGCTCTTCTCCCAGGCTGTTTTGCAATTCTGTAGGAAAAGGGCCTTCGCCAACTCTTGTGGTGTAGGCCTTCATGACTCCTATTATTCCATCCACTTTTGCCGGGCTCACTCCAAGCCCGGTACACACACCGCCTGCAGACGCACTTGAGGAGGTAACAAACGGATATGTGCCATGGTCAATATCAAGCAGCGTGCCCTGGGCACCTTCAAAAAGCACATTCCTGCCTTTGTCAATGAGGTCATTTGTCAATACAACGGTATCAGTAACAAAAGGTCCGAGATAATCAGCAAATTTCATATATTGATTATAGATCCTGTTAGCGCTGATCTTTTTCTGCCTGTATTTTTTCTCGAGTAAAAAGTTAATGTCCTCAAGGTTTGCCTTCAGCTTTGCCTTAAAACTGCTGCTGTCCAGAAGGTCTATCATCCTGAAACCTGTCCGTGACATCTTGTCCACATAGGCCGGTCCAATCCCTCTGCCTGTTGTCCCTATCTTTTGCGAGCCCCTGGCCTCTTCATGTTTACCGTCCAGTAAGGTATGGTACGGCATAATCACGTGGGCCCTGCCGCTTATAAACAGGTTCCTGCCGACAGTCACCCTTCTTTTTTTCAGTCCTTCAATTTCATCTATTAATGCCCTGGGATGAATAACGACCCCGTTTCCGATGATGCATTTCTTGCCCTTATGAAGTATGCCGGAAGGAATGAGATGAAGAATAAACTGTTTGTTCCTGACCATAACTGTATGGCCGGCATTATGCCCTCCCTGATATCTTGCCACTACATCGGCGTCCTCTGTCAGAAGGTCGACAATCTTGCCTTTACCCTCATCACCCCACTGGACACCAAGAACCACGATATTAGACATTATTAGCTCCTCATTGTTGTTTATTAATTGGGCAGACGTATCTGCTTTAATGAAAGGACATTTGGAAGTTTCCTGATTTTGGACAGAATATCTCTGGAGACTGCTGTATCAACACTTACAACCGAGATCGCCCTGCCTCCCTGCTTTTGCCTGCCAAAGTGCATACGTGCAATATTAATCCTGTGTTTGGCAAGCATCATTCCTATATTTCCAATTACCCCTGGCTTGTCATTATTTGCGATAACCAGGAGCTCTCCTTCAGGAACAACTTCCACGACAAAATCATTGACCTCTATGATACGGGGCTCTTTTTTCCCGTGAAGAATCCCGGACACACTGTATTCTTTTCTGCCTGACATTATTTTAATTACAAGCATGCTGTGATAATCCCCTGCATCATCTGTGGTGGTCTCTTTTACCTCAATCCCTCTCTCCTTTGCTATGGACGGGGCATTGATGAAGTTGACCGTCTCTTCAAGAATGGGGGTGAGGATGCCTTTAAGAGCTGCGACAGTGACCGGTTCCAGGTCAAGTCCTGCTACCTCTCCCTTATACTCAATTATTATCTTGTCTATGCCTCCATCAAGACCCTGTGCAAGGAAGCTCCCGAGCCTTTCTGCAAGGTTTATATAAGGCTCCAGTACCGGCAGGGCGTCTGCTGATACAGAGGGGACATTTACAGCATTTCTGACTATCCCCCTGACCAGATAGTCTGCGAGCTGGTTTGCAACTGCTACTGCCACGTTTTCCTGCGCGTCTGCTGTTGATGCACCGAGATGGGGAGTACATATGAAGTTGTCCAGTTCCATAAGAGGTGAGTCAGATGGAGGCTCAGTCTCAAATACGTCAAGGGCTGCTGATGCCACTTTACCGGATTTCAGGGCCATGTATAAAGCCTGTTCATCAACGACACCGCCCCTTGAGGCGTTTATAATTCTCACTCCCTTTTTCATTTTGGCAATGTTTTTTGTATCAATAAGATTTCGTGTATCATCTGTGAGAGGAATATGCAGTGTTATCACATCTGACTTTTTAAAGAGCTTATCAAGCGATACAACCTCCACTCCAAGGGAGCGTGCCTTTTCTTCACTCAAGAAAGGATCATATGCGAGAATGTCCATGCCCATGCCCTGCGCGACCTTTGCTACATGGGAACCTATATTTCCAAGCCCGACAATGCCGAGAGTCTTGCCGAATAGCTCCACCCCCATAAATTTCTTTTTTTCCCATTTGCCCTGTTTCATCGATGCAGTTGCCTGCGGTACCTGGCGTGCCATTGCAACTATGAGAGCTATCGTGTGCTCAGCTGTTGTCACGGTATTGCCTCCCGGCGTATTCATGACAACAATTCCGCGTTTAGTTGCCTCTCCCTTATCCACATTATCAAGACCTGATCCTGCCCTGCCAATGACTTTCAGTTTTTTTGCGGCACCCAGGATCTCAGACGTTACTTTTGTAGCACTTCGAATGACTAGTCCGTCATACTTCCCAATTTCTTTTTTCAGCTCTTTCGGCGTCATGCCTGTCTTTACATCCACATCAAGGCCGGCCTTTTCCAGAATCTTTACTCCCTTTGGAGATATGTTGTCACTTACCAGTACTTTCATTTTATTCATAAGATCTTTATTTGTTAGCAGCTGTTTGTTATTATTTACCAAGTACCCGTCACTCGTTACCCGTTACCTGTCACTTTTTTAGGCATTCTCCTTCTCAAATTTTCCCATAAACGTTATCAGTGCATCCACCCCTTCTTCAGGCATTGCATTGTAGATGCTTGCCCGCATGCCTCCTGCGGAGCGATGTCCTTTCAGCGTCACAAGTCCTGCTGATATTGCCTGTTCAAGGAACCGGCTGTCCAGATCAGGTTTTGCAAGTGTAAAAGGGATGTTCATCCATGACCTGCATTCCTTATCAACCGGGTTATTATAAAAGTCTGAATTATCTATTGCAGAATATAGTTTATCTGCCTTGTTCCTGTTGATTTCCCCCATTTTTTCAAGGCCTCCCTGTTTCTTTATCCACTCAAACACAAGCCCCGCAATATACCAGCTGTATGTCGGTGGAGTATTGTACATGGATCCTGCCTTGGCCATAGTCGAGTATTTAAACATTGTTGGTGTGCCGGCTATCTCATCTCCAATAAGATCTTCGCGTACGATCACTATGGTCAGGCCTGCAGGTCCTATATTTTTCTGGGCGCCTGCATAAATAACTCCATATCTGTTTACATCGATCGGACGTGACAGAATTGTTGATGACATGTCCGCTACAAGAGGTACTCTGCCTGTGTCCGGTATCCAGTGAAATTCAACACCTCCGATGGTCTCGTTTGGAGTGTAATGTACATATGCAGAATCTGTATTGAGAGACCACTCAGACTCATCAGGTATCGATGTAAATTTGTCTGATTCACTGGTTGCGGCCACATTGACTTCACAATAATTTTTTGCTTCTGCAATTGCTTTTTTGGACCAGGCGCCTGTATTTATATAGTCAGCGCCAACTTTTCCCTTTAATAAGTTCATCGGAACTGCAGCAAACTGGCCGGATGCTCCTCCCTGGAGAAAGAGTACTTTATAATTATCCGGTATGGACATGATTTCTCTGATATCAGATTCTGCCTTTTCAGCAATTGATACAAACTCTTTCCCCCTGTGGCTCATCTCCATTACTGACATTCCACTGTTGTGCCAGTCTGTCATTTCTGATGCAGCCTTTTTCATTACTTCTTCAGGAAGCATTGCAGGACCGGCGCTGAAATTATATATTCTGGACATTATTATTATATGTTTTCCTGTAAGATATCTGACACTGCTATTTATTCATTAATTGCTGTACAGAAACTGTTGGGTGTTGATTGATCAATGTTAATAATTATTTATAAACTGCTTTCAGGATTAATATTAAATGTACATCTTACCAACAGCCTGTTAATTAATCTGGAGACAATTCTTCCGACAGCTTAGATGACTTATCTATAAATTATTAACATGAGATACTGAAAATCCGGTAAGCTGTATAGATAAATTTCCAACTTTGAAGACTATCATTTCAACCTCTATTTGTCAAGTTTCTTCAACCCTGAATTCACAAATTGTAAACCTGAAATTAGTGTTTGTTTTTAGTTATGTTATCCCGGTAATAAACAACATCAACAAAGCTATTGCTTTTACTATTCTTTTATTTAAATATAAATACTAATAACAAATATAGAAAGGAAAATTTAAAAGTACCATGACTCATATAACCAATACAGCCATAAGAAATATTTTTAAAGTAAATATGGGTATTAAAAAAACAGAACGGGTACTGATATTTACAGACACCCTGCATGATGACCTTAAAAAAATCGGGAAACTGATCTACAGAACTGGTAAAGAATATACGGAACATATTCAGTATATTGAAAGCAGTCCTACCGGATACCACGGAACAGAACCACCGGAAAATGTATGGATAGAGGCCTATGGTATACATGCTGTTAATGAGTTAAGAAAAAATAAATTATTACATCCGCTTCTGAATAAAAGAATAGGTGAGAAAAGATTAATCATTACAGAGAAAATTATTAAAAGGCATAAAAGAGATGCTGTAAAAGCTGTTATTGCCTTGTCCTATTATTCAACAAGTCATACACGGTTCCGCGACATGTTAAACAGAATATGCGGTACCAGATATGCCAGCATGCCTTTATTTGATAAACAGATGCTCAAAGGAGCCATGACCGTTGATTGGAAAAGCATGTATGAAAGAAGCGTGAAGACAGCAAGGATTGTGAACAGATATAACAGGATGGAAATAGAATGTCCAAACGGAACATCTCTCTCGTTTTCAATGGAAGGGAGAAAAGCGCTTCCTGATACAGGCATGATAACAAAACCCGGTCAGTTCAGTAATCTGCCTGCAGGTGAAGTCTATATTGCCCCGCTGGAGGGAACAGCTAAGGGCAGGCTTGTGCTTGACTGGGCACCAACAAGAAAGCTTAAAAGACCTGTTACAGCGATTGTGGAAAAAGGAATGGTCATTAAACTGGAGGGAAGGGAACAATATGTGAAAGAGCTTGAAAAGAAACTGGCAGAGAAAAAAGAAAACCGTAATATTGCTGAACTTGGCATAGGCACGAATGATAAAGCCAGAAGACCGGACAATATTCTGGAGTCTGAAAAAATAATGGGTACCATACATATCGCCTTTGGTGATAACAGTTCATTCGGTGGAAAAGTGAGTACCTCTTTTCATCAGGATTTTGTATTTTTCAAGCCTACCGTCAGACTATTTTCAAAAAACGGGAAAAAACGGGTATTACTTCAAAGGGGTAAAATGCTCCTCGCATGAGTAATTTATTAATTTAATTGACCATATAACGAAGAAGACAAACAATAGCCATAATTTATTTATTAGTATTAATTAGTTACATTGATTTGCTTTATTTAATATGAAACAAACAAAATTAAATTATCCTCAAGAAGTGTTATTTCATATGGTCTCTCATCTGATTTTGGAGTTACACTGAACATGTATTAAAAATAGCCCCTTTTTTGATATGTGAACTGAAGATTGTATTTTGTATTTAATCAATTAAAATTAATAGGTTATGTTAGAACAGCATAATAATAATTTGATTTGTCAATATTTTTTTTCCAGATAGAAAAAAAACACTTGCCTATGACAAATAAGATGATATATAATAACTAACTCTCCTTCCGGGAAGGTTATCAACAGCTTATAAACAATTGTTAGTAACTATAGTGATCATCTCAAAAAAGCCTTATTAATCAGTAAGAAAGAAAAAATGAATGTAGAGGAAGTCTGGTCAAATGCGATAGATGTTATCGGAACTAAAGTTGGCAATCAGACATTTGATCTATGGTTTAAACCGATAAAGCTGGTTCAGCTGAAAAACGGACAGGTCATTCTTGAAGTGCCCAATAAATTTTTTAAGGAATGGATTGAAGACCACTACCCAGGACTCATTTCTGAATCGATCAGGCAGTTTTTAAATGAAGAGGTATCTGTCAGGTTCAATGTAGTGGATAAAAAGCAGGACCCGGCCATTAAAAAAATTGAGAACCGGCAGGAAGACCGACGGGCAAAACTTGCCAGCCGGGGTATTTTTCTTAATCCTAAATTTACCTTTGATATTTTTGTTGTAGGAGCAAGCAACCAGTTTGCTCATGCTGCATCACGGGCAATTGCTGATGCACCGGGCAAGGCATATAATCCTCTGTTTATTTACGGTGGTGTCGGTCTTGGAAAAACACACCTGATGAATGCGATAGGAAATACAATTATCGATAAAAATCCGAATGTAAAAATGCTTTATGCGCCTGCCGAGCAGTTCACTAATGAATTCGTCTATTCCATGCGCAATGACAAAATGGATGAGTTCAAATCCAGATACAGAAACCTTGATGTTTTGATAATAGATGACATTCAGTTTATTGCCGGTAAAAGCGGAACACAGGAGGAGCTGTTTCATACATTCAATGCCTTGTATGACACGCATAAGCAGATAGTATTTTCCAGTGACAGGCCTCCGAAAGACATCTCTCCCATCACAGAGAGGCTGAGGTCACGATTTGGAATGGGTCTCATAGCTGATATCCAGATACCTGATGTTGAAACAAAGATGGCGATACTCGGAAAGAAATCCGAAATGGAGCATATAGAATTGCCTGAGGATGTAAGCTTTTTTCTGGCCAGCAAGATCAAATCAAATATAAGGGACCTGGAAGCCTGTATGATAAGGCTCGGGGCACACGCATCTCTTACGGGCCAGACCATAACTATCGAGATGGCCAAGAACGTTTTAAAAGACCTTATACATGACGAAGAAAAAGCGCTCACTGTTGAATATATCCAGAAGATAGTCTGTGAATATTTCCGGCTAAAGGTACAGGACATAAAAGCAAAGAAAAGGACGCGCGACATTGCCTTTCCCAGACAGGTGGCCATGTATCTGAGCAAGACCCTTACGGATTCTTCACTGAGTGAAATTGGCAAGAACTTTGGAGGCAAGGATCATTCCACTGTTATTCATGCCTGCAAGCTGATTGAAGAAAGAAGAAAAAACGATGAGGAGTTTGCAAAAAAAATTGAATATCTCATAAAGAAAATAAAAAGCTATTAACGGACGATTACACCGATAAAAAATAAGATTACACAGATAGCATTCCCAATAACTTATAATTACATCATCTGTGAAATCATTTTAAAATCTGTGGAATCAGGGAGGACATGATGAAGCTTAAGATTCAGAAGGAAGAAATACAGAGTGCATTACAAAGTGTGCAGGGCATTGTCGACAAAAAGACCACAATGCCCATACTCAGCCATTTCCTGTTGAAGGTCAAGAAGACGGCATCACTGATGGCAACCGATCTTGATATTGCACTTAAGGGACCTCTTAAGGCTGAGATTCTGGATAAGGGAAGTCTCTGTATACCGGCAAAGAAACTGTTTGAAATTGCCAGGGAAGTAGATGGCGAAATAATGCTGGAGTCACAGGACAACAACTGGATCAAAGTCTCATCAGGAAAGAGTACGTTTAAATTAATGGGGCTGCCGGAGGACGAATTTCCTTCATTGCCGGAAGTCAGCAAGGCAGAAGAGGTCACCATCAAGGCTGAAGCCCTGAAAAAGATGATAGAGAAAACGATTTATGCTACAGGAGAAAGTGACACAAGGTATACACTCAATGGATTGCTCATGCATTTCATCCCGAAGAAGAAGAATATTGAACTGAAAGTGGTTGGCACTGACGGCCACAGGCTTTCGGTCATAACCACAAAAATTGAAGGACAGGTCAGTGAAGAAAAAAAACTGATTCTTCCCAAAAAGGCCGCGCTGGAACTGAAGAAGCTTACCGAGGGCAGAGAAGACAATATAATTATATATATTGATAAAAACCACCTTTTTTTCAGCACTGATGATATCGTGCTTACATCCAGATTGATCGAAGGAACATATCCGAACTATGAACAGGTCGTTCCCAAAGACAATGAAAAAGAGGTGGTTGTGGACAAACTGTCACTGCTAAAGGCCCTGAGAAGGACCTCAATCATGAGCAAGGAAAGGACCAATGCAGTAAGGTTCGATCTGGAGGATGGAAAAATAACACTGATCTCCATGAATCCTGACATCGGTGAGGCAAGAGAAGAAATCGCTGCCCAGTATAAGGGTGAACAGCTTTCCATTGGTTACAATGCACGGTACCTGATGGATATTCTCCAGGCCATGGACGGAGAGCAGGTTATTATCAGGCTGCAGGAGCCGCTGAGTCCTACCCTTTTAGGAGAAACGGACAATAAAGACTATACATGTGTTGTTATGCCCATGAGAACGTAAAGAAGTGAGAAGTAAAAAGTCAGAAGTAAGAACGGAGACGTTAGATAAAATCGGTAGAACGTAAAAAATTGTAACTTAACTTCCTACTTCTTTCTTCTCACTTCTAATTTATATAGAGAGGAATTAAATGGCAAAGAAATCAAATGCTAAAAAAGAAGATTATGGTGCCGGAGACATCAAGGTACTTAAAGGTCTTGAAGGTGTGCGAAAAAGGCCTGCCATGTACATTGGGAACACCAGCTTTGAAGGACTGCACCATCTTGTGTATGAAGTTATAGATAACAGTGTTGATGAATCCCTGGCAGGGTTTTGTGACAGGATAGACGTTACGATCCATACAGAGGGAAGCGTAACTGTTATTGATAATGGAAGGGGCATCCCCACCGGGCCGCATCCGGGGGACGCCAAAAAGAGGACTGCCGCAGAGATAGCAATGACAGAGCTTCATGCCGGCGGCAAGTTCGAGAGCAAGGCATACACCATATCAGGCGGGCTGCATGGAGTCGGCGTATCAGTAGTCAACGCGCTGTCAGAATGGCTTGATCTTGAAGTAAAGCAGAATGGACATGTCTATGCGCAGCAATATAAACAGGGCTTTCCAACAGGGCCGCTTAAGAAAGTGGGAAATACGAACAGACGTGGTACAAAAATCACCTTC
This sequence comes from Thermodesulfovibrionia bacterium, assembly GCA_945788685.1. Classification (GTDB taxonomy): domain Bacteria; phylum Nitrospirota; class Thermodesulfovibrionia; order UBA6902; family UBA6902; genus CALZJD01. The sequence goes on from CALZMZ010000058.1 coordinate 12,514, forward strand.
AAGCCGGACACCGAGGTCTTTGATACCGTAGAGTTTAACTATGACACCCTGGCCCACAGGTTCAGGGAGCTTGCCTTTCTTAACAAGGGGCTCAGTATTTCCATAGCTGATGAAGGAAGCAACAAAAAAGAGACGTTTATGTATGAGGGCGGTATCGT
>CALZMZ010000059.1 GCA_945788685.1 Thermodesulfovibrionia bacterium
TTACGGTACCCTGCGATGCAAGCTCGATTGCTGCCCGTAAACCTGCTACCCCACCGCCAATAACAAGGAAATCTGCTGATTTTACAGAAGGTTTCATGGTTGTAAGAATATTAATTCATTTAAAGGGGTAAGTCAATTTAACATACTGACAACAATAATGCCCATGCATGTCGTCAATTGATATATTTTGTCAACGCACCGCATTCTTCATAATTTCTCCATATCAGTGAAGCAATATACATGTCAAAAGAATGCCAAAAAATATATTTGCTTTTATACAGGTATTAAGTTAATATATAAGGTTTTTTAAGACCGGAGATGTATCATGTGTCTTAATTATTCTTAATTTCTAAAAGAGGCCAAATGAAAAATCTTAACAATAATGGTGTTAGCCGGATCCTCATTACGCTGGCCCTGCCGTTTATAATTCTGGTAATTGCCTATGGATCTTACAAATTGTTTTTCATACCTGATCCTGTCATTACCGGCCTTGACCAGTTTAAGATTCTGTCCTCTGATAAGACTATTACCCTTAATACTGAAAACATCAAATCTCTCGATATTGCTGTATATCAAAATGAAAACAGGATAGATTTACTAAGTGACCATCCTGAACTCTCAGAGAAGATCTATCAACTGAATATTAAACCAAAATCCATCGGCCTGGGAGATGGACAGGCGTTAATAGTAGTTTCAGCAAAAGCAGGCCCTTTTAAAGAAATAAAACAAAAGACAATTGATACGGTTCCGCCAGTGCTTGAAGTCCTTAAGGCTCCTCGCACAATAAATCGTGGAAGCAGCGGCGCAGCACTGCTCAGGGCAAAGGGCGCTGACTCGGTTTTTATTAAACTTGTTGATCCTGAACAACCGGATGAGTACAGACAATTTAAAGCATATGAACTTTCTGCTGCCCTTGATGTAATGGATGAGTCTTCACAGCAGGCAGCAAGCGAGAGTCATAGCGTATTAAGTGTAGAAGAAAAAAAGAATCCCTTGAAATATCTGGCTTTTTTCCCGGCTCCGTATGATATTGCGGAAAACACCCTGCTGTATGCGGTTGCACGCGATGTTGCGGGTAATCTGAATATTAAATCGTTATCAACAAGGCTGGATTACAAGCAGTTCAAAAGATCATCAATTAATATTGATGACTCCTTCATTAACAGAGTGGTATATCCACTTCTGAACGAGACAAATATGGATAATCCCGCAGGTTCATTTAAAAAGGTAAATGAGGAATTGCGGGAAAAGAGTGCTGAGACAGTCATTAACCTTGCCAATAGTTCAGAGCCGAGGCTGCTCTGGCAGGGACGTTTTACACAGTTAAAAAACAGCAAGGTAATGGCCACATATGGAGATGAAAGGACCTACATATATAAAGGCAATAAAATTAGTAAAAGCGCACATCTTGGCCATGATCTGGCGTCCTATGCAAAGGCCCCTGTTCAGGCAGCCAACAGTGGAATAGTTAAATTCTCTGCAGATCTCGGCATTTATGGAAATACCGTAATAATCGACCATGGTCTTGGACTCATGAGCCTTTACGGGCACCTTTCCTCTCTGACTGTTGAGGAGGGAGAAAGGGTCAAGCGGGGCGATATGATCGGTAAGACCGGCTCAACAGGTCTGGCAGGCGGCGACCATCTGCATTTCGGCATGCTGCTGCACGGATATGAAATATCACCTGTTTACTGGTGGGACAGAAACTGGATCAGAATTCATATACTGGATTATTTAACTTATTAACGCATTAAAAAAACAGTAGACAAGTTTGTGAAGATGAAATACAATCTTACTAATATAGAAAGTTGGAGAGAATAAGAATGGACCGACAAGTATCAAAAAGTGAAGTACCATCCTATGAAATTGTAGAGGAAAAAATCAAGCAGATCGATGGATCTATCATCGTATTGCGTATATTCTATATATTCATGCAGATTGCTTATAAATTTCAGCTGATAAAAAATGATAAGCTGTGCACTGTACAGATACCAAGGAAACTGCTTGAAGGATTAAAGAACAGCAATACAAATTTTGATGACGAGTTGACCGAAATCCTTGATACATCGATACAGCACGCTGACTGTTGGAACAAAGTCTGATATCATTGCTGGTCTGCAGAGATTAATTTAAAGAGCTGGGGTTTTCCTGTTCTTCATATGTTAAACTGACATTGCCTCCTTTGTGCTTTGCCATGGATACGGCCTTGTCAGTCTGCTCAATAAGTTTATCAATTTGTATGGCTTCCGTGTCATAAGCGAATGAATATGTAATGCCTGTGCTCAGTGTCCGTGATGCTTTTTCCTCTTTGCTGCTTTTTTTATTCACTACTGAAAACAACCTGTTCTGAAAGCTCTTCCGAATTCGCTCAGCAGCAATAAATGCCATTGTTAAATCCGTCTCAGGCATTACCACGATAAACTCTTTACCTCCATACCTGAATGCCCTGTCAAACTTTCTGATATTCTCCCTTATAAGGTTTCCTGAAAATAAAAGCATTTTGTCTCCCATGCCCTGACCATAACTTTCATTAAAACTTCTAAAGTCATCTATGTCGATCATCATTAATGCGAGTGGATGGTTATACCTCTGACAACGCGCCATTTCACGCTCCAGCACATTAACCATATGGTGACGATTATATAACTTTGTCAGATTATCGGTTATCAATGCCTGTTCGATTTCCCTGTCTTTCAGATCAAGCTGTGTCTTCAGAGAATCTACATCTATCTCAAGGTTATTGACTAATCCAGCGATTGAATTAAGAGCATGTTCAAACCCTTCCACTACTTCAGGATGTAAATCCTTAAATGATGTGTCGTTGTCACACTCCCCATATTTCATTTCCAGTGCGGACAAAAGGTCCTGCTTAATTTTTTGCAGAAGCTTCTTAATATTTTTTGAAGTTCCTGATATCATTGGTCTTTTTTATCATATTACGCTTAGTTTATCGGATAAAATCCTGATCCCCTTCTTAGCCTATTTCTGTATTCAAAAATGGACACATACATGATACGAAATAATTGAGAAAAACAGATGCCTGTTACTACTAAATCGGTAGATATTGGTAAAAAGTTAAGCTAATCTGTTTAACATGTCTTCCTCAACACTCTGTTTCTTATGATTTTAATCATACACAGATGTAATGTGTAGTCGTATACTAGAATATATGCCATAATATATTCATTAGAGATGCGAGGTAATAATGTTTAAGAATGACTGTCCTGGAAGCAAAGAAATAAGAGAACCCAAACCGGAAGAAATTAAATGCCGCCACTGCGGTAATGATGTTGAGATCTGGAGCGATGAGACTGAGACAAGATGCAAGTCATGTGGAAAGACCATCGATCGCATGATCGGCCAGACCTGCCTGGACTGGTGTTCCTTTGCAAAAGAGTGTGTAGGCGAAAACAAGTATCGCAGAATCAAGGCAGGTTCTACGGGCAGGAATTAAGTACACTCTTTTATCATCAATAAACACCCTTATCTGTATAATCAGGAACAGGACTATTTATTCCGTCTCCTCATCTTTCTCCTGATCATCCTGTTCTGTTTCCGGTTTCTTCTTTCTGTCCAGAATCCTTGACGTCCAGATACCTACTTCATAGAGAATTATGATCGGGATCGCCATGAGTGACTGATTAAATGCGTCAGGAGTCGGCGTTAGAAGGGCTGCAAGGATAAACGCTATTAACACCGCATATTTCCTGTTCTTTGCCAGAAATGCCGGAGTAACTATACCCATCTTTGTCAGAAAGACCGTCAGGACCGGCAGCTCGAAAATGGCGCCGAAAGCAAGAATAAATTTCAGGCAGAAGTCCACATATTTTCCTACTGATAACATCGGCTGAAGATTTTCTGTTTTATAGTTCAGAAGAAAATTCATTGCAAATGGCAGGATAATAATAAAACAGAACAGAGCGCCGATCAGGAAAAGAAAAGTAGTTGTAAAGACAAATGGAAGGGCATATTTCCTCTCTTTGTCCAGAAGACCCGGGGCAATAAACCTCCATACTTCAAAAAATATAACGGGGGAGCTCACAATAAAAGAAAAATGAATGGTGTTATGGATTGGTGAGGTCAGTATGGTAAAGATATTTTCTGAAAAATTAAAACAGACTCCGAAAGCAATCATTACCAGTACGAGAGAAATAACGATCCTGTTTCTTAATTCTCCGAGATGCTCCGTAAGAGGCGCCTTATCCATCTTTGCCGGTCTCTGGTTTCTTGTCTGGCTTCACTTCAGCGCCATCTGATGATGTATCAGCTTTTGATTCTTTCTTTTTTGGCTCATCGCTGAGCACCTTTGAGACCTCTTTCTTAAAATCCGGTATCTCAAAACCCTCATAGACTTTTTCTATATCTTTTTTGGCCTTGTTCATCTCCTCGGTTACATCGGATTCTGCTTCTTCAAATGAATCCTTAACACTTCTCATGGCATTTTTTAATTCCCTCATGCCCTTTCCAAGGGTCCTGCCAAGCTCTGGCAGTTTTTTCGGGCCAAAGACAAGAAAGGCAACGATAAAAATTACGATTAATTCCTGTGTACCGAGATCAAACATTAAAAAATATGGTTATTGGTTATAGGTTATTGGTTATAAGGTCACACATATACTAATTAAGTAACAGCCTATGAATAAAATAACACATTACATTTTATAAAAGAAAATATCAAAAATAAAAGAATAGTCTCAATTTGTACTTCGTTATCAGTTAATAATAATTAGCTTGACCTTAATTCAGGCTTTGCAATAAACTTTATATCTTATATTAATCTATGACATATCAGGAGGAACTATGTTTAAGGGTTCAATTGTAGCAATAGTTACACCATTTAAAAACAACAAACTGGATGAAAAGGCCTTGACCGAACTTATCGAATGGCACATCAGCGAGGGCACTGATGCCATAGTCCCCTGCGGAACAACCGGGGAATCTTCCACCCTGGAGTATGATGAGCATTACAGGGTCATTGAATTGACAGTCCAGGTGGTAAACGGAAGAGTACCTGTCATTGCAGGCACCGGAGCAAATTCTACAAGTGAAACGGTAATGATGACGGATAAAGCTAAGAGCATCGGAGCCGACGGTGCTCTTCTGGTTGTCCCGTATTATAACAAGCCTACACAGGAAGGTCTTTACCAGCATTACAGGACCATTGCTGAATCTGTGGATATCCCCATAGTTCTTTACAATGTACCCGGCAGGACAGCACTAAATATGCTTCCACAAACGGTTGCCCGCCTGGCTGAACTGAAAAACGTGGTTGCCATCAAAGAGGCAACAGGCAATATGGCCCAGGTAAGTGAGGTAATAAACCTCTGCGGAGAAAAGATAACCGTGCTGTCAGGAGATGATTTTACTACGTTCCCGTTAATTCTTCTTGGCGGCAAGGGTACCATATCTGTATCTGCCAACGTAGCCCCGGCTGATCTGGCCGCAATGTGCAAGGCAGCGAATGAAGGCAATATCGATGAAGCCCGAAGATTACATTATAAGCTTGAGCCATTAAATAAAGGAATGTTCATAGAGACAAATCCCATATCAGTAAAAACAGCCCTGAGCCTTATGGGAAAGATAGAGGAAGAGATGAGACTGCCTCTCTGCCCGATGGCTGCCGCAAACAGGGAAAAACTAAAGAATATCCTTATTAATTATGGTGTTATATAGACAGACAGGGACCTTTACCAATTAGAGTTTACTTGATAAAACATTAGCTAATCTGTTATAAAATAAAAAATAAACGGAGGTCGCCTGCCTTGTCTGTGATAGGAATGGAAACTTTTTCCGACATTCGAGAATTAGGGAGTCAGAGCTTATCAAGTGTTGTGCGCCCTGTTCATTCAGGGATTATGCCTGATCTTGTTTGCAAGACACCCACCTGTATTAACAGGGATTCAAGTTTACATGCCACACGGCAAGGTGGGTCTTTTAATTGCGCAGTTGTTCAACCTTATGAGACAGTTTAATTTGACGGGCAAAAGTTCATTGGTATGGATTATTATAAAAACAAAAATCAAATTTCCTGGCCTTGCTTTAAATTCTTTCAATGTATGAATATCTTGAAGTATTTGTTTTCAAAAAAGAATTCAGGCGGGCTTCATCAAATAGATTTTAAGATATTATTTAATACCATCCAGCTGCCCCAATAATTTTTATCTGCCATAGTTTTTTCCAGGTTGTACATGTCTGCGTCTGAGGGCCAGGGGAGACCCTGGTAAAGAAATGGAACTTTTTAAATCAGACAGGACCGAGCCGCTTGCCTGGAGAATGCAGCCTCGCTGCCTGGAAGAATTTATAGGCCAGTCACACATACTGGCAAATGGAAAACCATTAAGAGAAGCCATCGAAAGAGATGCTATTGTCTCTCTGATTCTTTACGGACCTCCCGGCACCGGCAAAACAGCACTGGCCCATATCATAGCCAGAAAGACACAGGCCGGGTTTGAGGCCATGAATGCAGTCACTTCCGGTGTAGCTGATATTAAGGAAGCATTAAAGAAAGCCAGAAAGACCGGCAGGACAATTCTGTTTATAGATGAGATCCACCGCTTTAACAAACTGCAGCAGGATGCCCTGCTTCCGGACGTTGAAAACGGTACGGTGACCCTGATCGGCGCCTCCACACAAAATCCCTTTTTTGCCATTATTCCTGCACTATCATCAAGGTCCATGATATTCCAGTTATTCCCGTTGAGTGAATCTGAAATCAAGGTGTTGATTAAAAGAGCGCTCCAGGACAGGACACATGGTTTTGGAGAGCTGGAAATAAAAATGGAACCCGATGCACTGGACTTCATAGCAACAGCTTCAGAGGGAGATGCCCGGAAGGCCCTTAATTCCCTTGAAATGGGGGTCTTTATTATTAAAAGTACTGACAAAAATATTTATGATATGAGTCTTGCACGGGAAGTGCTCCAGAAAAAATCACTCTATTACAGTGAAGATGAGCATTATGACACTATCTCGGCATTTATCAAGAGTATGCGTGGTGGAGACCCTGATGCAGTCTTATACTGGCTTGCAAAAATGATAGAAGCCGGAGAAGATCCGCTTTACATTGCAAGAAGAATTGTTATTTGTGCGTCTGAAGATGTAGGCAATGCCGATCCCAGGGCTTTGCAGCTTGCAGTTGCTGCCCTCCATGCAGTTGAAGCTATTGGAATGCCCGAAGGGCGCATAGCTCTTGCACAGTCCGCAATATACATAACCATGGCCCCTAAAAGTAACGCTTCATATAAAGGAATTGAAAACGCCCTGTCAAACGTCAGGGAAGAGAGATTGAGCAGGGTGCCGGACCATCTGAAAAGTACGGGATATAAAGGAGCCTCCCGCCTTGGCTCTGGCACAGGATATAAATACCCCCATAATTATAAAGATCATTATGTTGATCAACAATATTATACAAACAATAAATTATTCTTTTTCCCATCAGAATCAGGGTATGAAAAACTGTTTAGAAAAAGATTATCTAAAAGGAGGAGCAAACAATGATTAGCACATTGAACCCCTACATTATACTGACTGCAGGGCTCATCATTGGCTTCGTATTGGCTTTTATTTTCCATAAAGTAAGTTCAGGAACAAAAATAAAGGAAATAGAACAAAAAGCAAACACTGTTCTCATCAACGCGGAAAAAGAAGCCAACACAATAAAAAAAGAAGCATTAATTGAAGCCAAAGACACTGCATACCGTATGAAAAATGAAACGGAAAGGGAGCTGAAGGACCGCAGGAAGGAGTTAAACCAGCTTGACAGGAGACTTCGTCAGAGAGAAGAGATGTTTGACCGTAAGCTCGATCAGATTGATAAAAAAGAAATCCAGTTTAGCAAAAAAGAAAAAGAAATCAATAACAGGGAAAAGAACCTTCAGGACAGGGAGCGCATACAGGAGGAGCTTCTGAACAGGCAGAAAGAAAAGCTTGAACAGATATCAAACCTGAGCGTTGATGATGCAAGAAAAGAGCTGATTCAGAGGATCGAAGAGGAATCAAAGTATGAAGCGGCCAAGATTGCAAAGCGATTTGAAGATGAGGCGCTTGAAGCTGCAGACAGAAAATCAAAAGAAGTCCTGAGTGTAGCTGTACAACGTTATGCAAGTGAGTATGTGAGTGACCATACTATTTCAACTGTCAGCCTTCCAAATGACGAAATGAAAGGAAGGATAATCGGCAGAGAGGGAAGAAACATCAGGGCGCTTGAAGCAGCAACAGGTGTTGAATTTATCATTGATGATACCCCTGAGACAGTTCTTCTTTCATGCTTTGATCCTGTCAGGAGAGAGATTGGCAGGAAGTCCCTGGAAAGGCTGCTGGGTGATGGAAGAATACATCCGGCCAGGATCGAAGAAATAGTTGAAAAGGTAAAAAAGGAGATTAATGCAACCATTAAGGAAGAAGGGGAGAAAGCAGTTTTTGATCTCAGATTGCACGGCATACATCCTGAGCTTGTCAAGCTTATCGGAAGACTTAAATACAGGACATCATATGGCCAGAATGTACTACAGCATTCAAGAGAAGTAGCTTATCTCGCAGGCGCCATGGCAGGCGAACTCAGAGTTGATCCAAAGCTGGCTAAAAGGGCCGGTATCCTGCATGATATCGGTAAATCCATAGACCAGGAGCTTGAAGGCTCCCACCAGTCAATTGGTGCTGACATGGCCAAAAAATACGGGGAAAAACCCAAGGTGGTAAATGCTATTGCAGTGCATCATGGTGAAGGTGATCCTGCGACTGTCGAGGCGTCGCTTGTGGCTGCTGCTGACGCTTTATCTGCGGCAAGACCGGGAGCGAGAAAAGAGACCCTGGTTGACTATCTGAAGCGGGTAGAGAAACTGGAAGAGATTGCCACATCATTTGACGGAGTTAATAAATCCTACGCAATTCAGGCAGGAAGGGAAGTAAGAATTATTGTCAAGCCCGAGGAAGTGAATGATGACATCTGTGCCCAGATCTCACGAGACCTGGCAAAGAAGATAGAGGACGAGCTCACCTATCCAGGCCAGATCAAGGTTACTGTGATAAGAGAATCAAGATATGTTGAATATGCAAAATAAGTGGGAAGTATGAACTGAGAAATGGGATCTAATTAATAAAATAGAAAATTATATTGTACTTCTTACTTCTCATTTCCCACTTCTTACTTATTGATTATGAAAGTATTATTTATCGGAGACATAGTTGGCAAAGCCGGACGTAAGGCGGTCAGGGAAGGAGTTCCTGACTTAGTCAGCAAGCTGAAAATTGATTTTGTAATTGCAAATGCCGAGAATGCAGCGGGGGGTTTTGGTATTACAAAATCTGTGGGTGAAGAACTCTTTTCACTGGGCATTGATGTCCTTACTTCGGGTAATCATATATGGGACAAAAAAGAAGCTGTTAATTATATACCCAAAGAAAACCGTTTGCTCAGGCCGGCCAATTATCCTGCTGAAGTTCCAGGAGCCGGAAGTATCGTTATGAAAACTGCAGCAGGAGAAAAAATCGCCATTCTGAATGTATCAGGCAGGGTTTTCATGAACCAGCTTGATTGTCCCTTTAAAACTGCAGAGAAGGAATTACCTATATTAAAAGAACAGACAAATGTGATTATTGTTGATTTTCATGCTGAAGCCACTTCAGAGAAATCAGCATTCGGCTGGTTTCTTGATGGGACGGCAAGCGCTGTTGTCGGAACACATACACATGTGCAGACTGCTGATGAAAAAATCCTGCCAAAGGGAACCGCATTTATTTCAGATGTCGGCATGACCGGACCGGCAGATTCAATCATTGGAGTCAAGAAAGAGCAGATAATAAACAAGTTCCTTACAGGCATACCCTGCCGTTTTGAAACAGCCCGGGCAGAACCACTCCTTTCCTGCGTTGTTCTGGAAATCAATCCAAAGACAGGTACATCAACATCTATTCAAAGGCTGCAGCTTACCTTTCCATAAATCCGTAACGAGTTACGCGTCACGAGTCACCTGTATTAAAGTTGATTACGGCTGCTGTATTGATATGTTACTAACCCATTTTATCACAAATATTTGGGCCAGGAAGATAAGCCTTAAAAAAAGTTTTGGGAGCGGCTTTAGCAGAATATCACGAGAATAAACTTTATATGTTGACCAACATCAGAGAATGATTATATTTTATTAGCATCGTGCCGTATCCAAAACTTTTTTTAAGGCTTATCTTCCTGGTCGTGTGAAAAATGTGGGCTAAAAGAGATAAACATAAAGGGGGCCATAATGAGGACCCCCTTTATAATGGGAGTATTACTTGATTGCTGTTTTTAATGCTTTTCCGGCAGAAAACTTTGGAAGCTTTGCAGCAGCGATTTTTATTGTTTCGCCAGTCTGAGGGTTACGTCCTTTTCTTGCTTTTCTCTTTGATACTGAAAATGTTCCAAACCCCACAAGTGTAACCTTCTTTCCCTTTTTAAGTGATTTAGTAACTGCGCCTGTAAAGGTATCAATGGCCTTACCAGCAGCAACTTTAGTTATGCCTGCTCCATCGGCAACTGCATCAATCAGGTCCGCTTTGGTCATACATTCCTCCTTTCATTGATAGAAATTAGTGTGTTTATAAAAACATCAATGTTGAAAGATACCAGCACTGATGGGCCTTTGTCAATACTTTTATTTGCTTGACAAATAAAAATAAATCAGCAAAAACTTTTCATCCTCTGATTATTTTTTTTCTATTTTACATGATGAAGAATAAGAAGCAACTCTTCTGATGAGGGAATACAGATTATTGATAAAATGAGTAAAACTTAAAAAAATCTCTTGTTATCTTAAAGGTGATTTGTTATTTGAAAATATATTTTTGTTAATATCATGGCAATTCAATATTAACAACTTTCCCGTGAGGACCAAGCATTCCGAGGTCTCTGTCATTAAGAGAAAGTTTTGTTCCGCCGGCATTACCGATTTTAAGATTAAAATTCTCTTCAGCTTTTACCGTAATGGTATCACCTGCTCTCAGCATCTTTTCCCCGTGTTCGCCACCGTCAACACTGATAGAGACCCATGTATGTTCTTCGGCTATTATCTTTAAAACCATTTCCTCGCTTATTGTCTTATGAGACTGCAATTTCAGTTCCTCAGTATTCACAGCAGCCTCTAATAAATTGCCATTACCTGCTGATGATATTTCCGGGGCAGTTTCCTGATCAGATACAGAAGGCATTTCCCGGAGCGGTTTGTCCGGATTATGCAGCATAAATGCTGCAACAACAGCAGATACAACAATGCCCGGAATCAGGAGAAATGAGCGGACACTCATTGCAGGGATGATTTTTCTCACAACTGACAAGTCAACATTAAAGGAAGGAATTATTTTTTTAATAATACTGATATCAATCTTGAACGAAGGTTTCCGTTTGCCGAGAAATCCAGGAATATTCTTCACATATGACCTGATCTTAAATAGTGATGTATCATCATTTAAGAGTGCAGAATGATCAGTCCCGACCTCATTTGTTACATTATTTTCAGCTGTATCTTCTTTCCCCATGCTGACATAAATATCCAAAACATTATCACCATCAAGCCCCAGCTCAACAGCGTAGAGACGCAGGTAGGCTTTAGCAAATACTTCTGCGGGAAGGTTTGAATAATTGTCCTCTTCAATTGCAGTCAAATAATTATTACTCAGCTTGAGCCTGTCAGAGATATCGCTGAGAGATCTGTTTTGCCTTTCTCTTTCTTCCCTGATTATTTTACCTGGCGTATCCATAACTCAGTAAGGATTTATTAATTAATGCAGCTAAACCTGCACGCATTAGTAAAGCAGTGTATTGATTTTAATAATAAAAAGATATGCACATGCAATGGTGTAGACTGCATTAATAAAAGGCCCTCCTAAATAAAATAATTTATACCTTTCAACTTAATATTTCAAACGGTTTATATTGTCTGATGCTTCCCTTATTCTCAGGGGATTGTCATCATATTCCAGCACAGCCTCAAAGTGTTTCAGCGCCTTTGCCTTACTGCCTGATCTCAGATATGTCTTTGCTAAATCCATATGTGCCTCCGCATAATCCGGTGCCAGACCTATAGCTTTCTTAAATTCTTCAATTGCAGCACTGTCATTATCAAGCTTTGCATACACCAGGCCTAACACATATGACGCTAATGGGAACATTCTGTTTCTCATTAACGCCTCTTTAAGTACTTTCTCGGCATTAATGTAGTCCGCCTTTAGGTATAAAACATATCCCTTATTTGCATAGGCCATTTCCGGAGTCTCATAGGCAGGGTTGGATAATGCAGCGTCAAAGTATCTTATGGCATCATCCCACTTCCCTATTTCAGCGTAAGATACCCCCAGGTTGTTCTTAGCCTCTGAGTAATCCGGATCTATTGATATTGCCTTCTTGTAGTAAACGATCGCGTCGTCATATTCCTTAAACCTCATGCTGAGGTACCCCAGGTAATTGAGAGTCTCTTTCTTGTCTGGATTCAGCTTGATGGATTTCCTAAATTCACTAAATGCTTCATGGTACTGAGCATTGTTCAGATACGATGATCCCAGTTTATTGTGTGATTTAGCTCTATTTATATTATCCCTGGAGGGACTGGTGGCACATGATGATAAATGGAACGCTATAACTAATATGCAAAGAAAAGAAATTACTTCTCTTACCCTTTCTTTTATAATCCATAAGTACATGGCTCGAATTATTCGCTTCACACATCCTCCTCACAGGCTAACATTAACAAATACCTTTTAAGATTTCAACTTATCAGACTGATGAAACAGCAATTTCAATATCAAACTACTTAACTACTGACTAAATAAGACTTTTTGACAGCACATTGAGAATCATAATACAAGCAACCGTATTTTTTAAATGAAAGTCTTCATTCCTGAAGATTCAGGAATCCATTATTTAATAAAAAGACCGTGCTTCTGGATTCACGTCTGCCTGCTGAATATGATAATGCAAGTTCAGTCTATCTATGCTTTTTGACACCAACCCTGTCACAGAAATTTACTATCGAACATTGACTGCAGAAAGGGGATACAGGCTTGCATATGCCCTGACCGAATGCCACAAGCAGCCCGTTTATTTCAAGCCAGTACTTTTGAGGCAGCTTTTCCCTGAGCGCATATTCAGTTTTATCGGGTGTTCCGGTTGTAACATATCCCCACCTGTTGGTTATGCGATGAACATGAGTATCAACACATATACCCGGTTTTTTAAAGCCAAGAGTAACTACCAGATTGGCAGTCTTTCTGCCCACCCCTTTAAATTTAAGCAATTCATCAATCTCATCAGGAACTTTTGAATGATACTGCTTGACAATTATACTGGCAATATCTTTGACCCTCTCTGCTTTTACTTTATAAAATCCGACTGGATATATTGCTTTCTCTATCCTTTTGACAGGCAGTTTTGCAAGTGCATGAACATCAGGAGCTATTTTATAGAGCCTCCTGGAAGCTTCACCTGTCGTCTTGTCCTGTGTCCTCAGGCTTAAGATACAGGAAATAAGGATTTTAAACGGGTCTTTGCCAGGACCTGAAGCATTAGCCATATCATCGAGCCATGGAACATCCAGTGTTTTTACCTGATTTTTTAGAATGTCTAACGCTTTATTTATATTTCTGTTATTCATAAATCAATCAGATCATATAAGTACAGAGGGGCATGCTGCAGACTTCGGAAAAAAGATCAAGGGGTTATTTCTTTTTCTTTGTTGTTTTCTTTTTAGCTTTGGATGCGGTTTTTTTAGTTACTCTCTTTGCGATCTTCCTGGATGTCTTTTTAGCAGATTTCTTTGCGGTCTTTTTTACGGCTTTCCTGGATGTCTTTTTGGTAATTTTTTTGACGACCTTTTTACCAGATTTCTTTGTTGTCTTTTTGACAGCCTTTTTAGCCGTTTTCTTTATTGCCTTTTTTACGGTTTTTTTACCAGATTTCTTTGTTGTCTTTTTGACAGCCTTTTTAGCTGCTTTCTTTGTTGTCTTTTTTGCGGCTTTTTTGGTTGTTACCTTTTTCGCTGCCTTTTTCCTGGGGACTTTCGGTTTATCAGGCTTTTCCAGTTTTTCCTTTAAGGCCTTGGGAATGGAACTTTCAAGGATTGCCCTGAGTTCAATAGCATTTTTCGGGGCATATGCAAATGCATCATTATTAAAATAGAAGTATACATCCTTACCCTGCTTGAGATATTCCTTTATCTGCTTTGCGTCATTCTTCAACTGCTCCGTAGTGTAGTTTGTAGAATAATTGCCTCCCTCACCATGTCTTCTTATATAAACAAAGTCAGCGGTTACAGGCAGGTCATTTATAAAATCAGGCCAGTCTGCCATACATATCGCTATATTTGCTGAAGCAAGTAACTTGCAGACCTTCTTGGAAAGCCAACTTTTATGTCTGAATTCAAAGACATGACGGACAGGATACTTCTTGAGATTTTCGATAAAATCTTCCAGGTTTTTTATATTCAATCTTAAATTAGGGGGTAACTGCCAGAGAATAACATCCAGTTTCTCCATAAGAGGAGCTGTGACATTAAAAAATGTTGATAAAGGCAGTTCAACATCCTTTAGTTTTTTTACATGAGAAATAAAGCGGCTGCCTTTAAGGCAGAACGTAAAGTCTGGAGGGGTCTCTTTATACCATCTTTCGAATGCCTCCTTTTTCAGCAGTCTGTAAAAGGTGACATTAAGTTCAATCGAGTTGAACTTTTCCTGGTAAAATGAGAGCCATTTTTTGTGTGGAAGGTCCTCAGGATAAAAGGCGCCTTTCCATGATTCGTATAAAAATCCGCTACATCCGATCCTGTACTTGGGCATTTCACCATAGAGTATACACGGAATGTAAAAAAAATAAAAGAAAATTTCGAATATATAAAATAATACTTCTATTGGGAACTGTCCGGATAATAAGAAAAATGGCTGCCTTTCTGAAATATCACCTGAGTACAGATTAATGCATTGCGATAACTTATTGAAATTAATAAATTATTCCGCCACCCAACACAATGTCATCCTTATAAAAAACCGCGCTCTGCCCTGGAGCAGGTGCCCACTGGGGCTCATCAAAATCAACCAGAACATTTTCACCTTCAGGAATTAATGTTGCCATAACTTCATTCATCGTTGAACGAATTTTGACACCTGCCCTTTCCGGAAATACTGGGCTTTCAGCTGCAATCCAGTTCAGATCTGTTACAATTATCTTTTTTCTTGCTGCATCATCTCTTGATCCGACAACAACAGTGTTGTTCTTACGATCGATGTCTGCTACGTAGCGGGGCACAGGTGATGAGATACCCAGTCCCTTTCTCTGTCCTATGGTATAAAAGGCCATCCCGTTATGCTCCCCTATAACCTTTCCGCTCGTATCAACTATCCGGCCCGGTGTTAATGAATCAGGAGAAAACCTTTTAATAAAGTTGGTATAATTGTCATCTCCCACAAAACATATCTCCTGGCTCTCCGCCCTTGTGGCCGTAGCCAGTCCTATTTCTTTTGCAGTCGCCCGTGTTATGTCCTTTGTGAAAGCACCAAGAGGAAAAACCGTTTTTGCAAGTTCATTCTGGTTCATTACATACAGCACATAGGACTGGTCCTTAATTTGGTCGACTCCTTTTTTTAATAGGAATCGTCGTGCGTCGTCCGTCGTTCGACGCCCGTCGCTCGACGTTTGTTGTTCGACGATCCGGGCGTAATGTCCGGTGGCGATAAAATCAGCCTCCAGCTCATCAGCTTTTTTCATAAGAAAATCGAACTTTATGAATTTGTTACATAATATACAGGGATTAGGTGTTGTACCTTTAATATATGACTCACAGAAACTCTCGATTACGTGAGTATAAAAAGTGTCTCTTACATCAACTGTATAGTGCTCAATTCCGAGCTGCCGGGCCACAGATTTTGCAAGGTTTATAGTTTCAATTGAACAACAAAGGTTGGATGATTTCAGGTCCCTTTTGTCCCACAATTCATAACTCAGACCTATTACATCATGGCCCTTTTTTTTCAGCAGATAGGCGGCAACTGAGGAGTCCACTCCTCCGCTCATTGCAACAATTACTTTCATGGCAGGTCTATTTTATCACAGGTAAAGGAATGGGAACTTCACTTATATCAAATTTTTCGGTTTCAAATCAAATTTTTCGGTTTCAAGGCATATGCCTGCTTCATTGAGGTTATCTTACTAATTTAATGTCCATATTTAAACTCCATTCATCTGCCTGTCATTCCGTCTTGACCGGAATCTTCCCCGCCCGTTGATTCCTGTCGCGCTTCTCTTGCAGGAATGACAGACTTTTCTTAAATGACTGCAAACTGTAAAATTACTTAGTACGACTGTTGTCCAAAATTAATGAAAAAAACCAGATCAATACCTCTTAAGACAAAAAGGTTTTCTTTACCGGAAGATGAAAAGCGCCTTACGTGGCTCTCCATGCTTCTTGATGCATATCACATTGTTGATAAGGGCGTAGCAGCTTCAATTGATTCAGAGAAGAAAAAAGGGAGAAAACTGGCCTGTGCCAAAGGTTGTTCAAGCTGCTGTGTGACCCACAAGGACATTCCTCTTTATCCCCTTGAGCTGCAGGGGTTGATCTGGTATATAACTGAAAAGTTATCAGGTCATGAACGTGAAATTCTTAAAAGTCAGCTGCACAGCTTCAGCAGAGATAATGCCTGTCCTTTTCTTTTGGAAAGATCATGCGCAATTCATCCCATGAGACCAATGGCCTGCAGACAATTCAATGTCTTTGTTAAATCTTGCGAAGAGGGTGAAGACCCCTTTCATACCAGGCGTAATGATGTAATGGATCCAGTTAAAAAATATGTAGACCAGGCCTTTTTCATCATGCTGCCCTATCATGGAATAGAGAAAGAATCAGTCAGGATAAAATTTATAGAGGCCGGTGAAATGCACAAAATGGTCAGGGAACTGCACGCCTGCAACTGGAAAGCACTTGCTGAAAAAATGGAGAAACCGTCGAGCGTCGAACGTCGTACGTCAAAAGAAGAACAGTAAAACGAACAACGTCCGACGTTCAACGTCCGACGGCTAACAAATAAGCTTGACCGTAACACACCCCTTAAGGTATAAAAACAGATGCCAGACAAAAAAAAGCTTTCCCAGCTCCCATCGGTAGATGAGTGTCTAAAAAGCCCCTATGGTGAAGAGTGGCTTAATACGTATTACAGAAAAATCATTGTGCTATCTATCAGGGAAACGATCGATGCAAAACGTCAAGAGTTACTTGATGATGCCAATCCTGATATATCCATGGATGCCATTGCTGCAGATATAGAAAAGAACATAATAAGACATTCCGAATACAGACTCAGGCCCCTTATAAACGCATCCGGTGTAGTCATACATACTAACCTTGGAAGGTCAATTCTTTCTGATAAGGCCATGGAGAACATTGCTGCAATCGCACGCAGCTATTCCAACCTTGAGTATGACATCGCAAAAGGTAAAAGGGGGAAGCGTTATTCCCATATCAAAAATATTTTGGTTGAACTGACAGGTGCTGAAGATGCTGTTGTTGTAAACAACAATGCAGCGGCGGTGCTTATCTGCCTTGACACATTTGCAAAAGCTATGGAAGTGATAGTATCAAGGGGAGAGCTTGTTGAGATAGGGGGTTCATTCAGGATTCCAGAAGTCATGAAATCAAGCGGAGCAATTTTAAGGGAAGTGGGCACAACAAACAAGACACATAAAGCGGATTATGAAAATGCTGTCTGCGGCAATACAGGCCTTTTACTTAAAGTCCATCAGAGCAATTATAAGATATCAGGCTTCACACAGGAGGTCCCGGTCCCTGACCTGGTTAAAGTCGGAAAAGAATTTAAGATACCTGTTGTATCTGACCTTGGGAGCGGTTGCATGATAAGCCTCAAGCCATATGGAGTTCATGATGAGCCTACTGTTCAGGAGGTAATAAAGGAAGGCGCTGACCTTGTAACGTTTAGCGGTGACAAGCTCCTTGGAGGACCGCAGGCCGGTATTATCGTGGGCAGGAAAAAGTTGGTCCAGAAAATCCAGAATAATCCTATGATGAGAGCCATGCGCATAGACAAGATGACATTTGCAGCACTCGAGGCCACCTTAATGCAATACCTGGATGAGGAAAAGGCGATAAAACATGTCCCTACTTTACGAATGCTCACAGAGACAGGGGATATTATTAAAAAGAGAGTAAAAAAGATATTCAATGCACTGAAAAAATCTGTCTCTGACAAAGCAATCCTGGAAGTCCAGCCTGACCAGTCACGTGCTGGCGGAGGGTCATTACCTGAAGCTGACTTCCCGACCTTTGTGATCTCGATAAAGCCCCATAACATGTCAGTCAATGCACTGGAGAAGAAACTGCGTCTTGGTGATCCAGCAGTTATCGCAAGGATCAAGGAGGATGTGCTGCAGATTGATGCCAGGACCATTCAGGATAGGGAAATAAAAACACTCGTTAACTGTGTTATTACATCGTTAAGCACCTGAAGGAAGTTAATTTCAAATTACAAATTACAGATTTCAGATTAACTAAATATTATCACTGCCCAAAATATCAAAACAGGCAACTTAAATATAATGCATATTGTTTGTTCATAATTTGTAATTTGAAATCTGTAATTTGTAATTTATTTATAAATGAACTACGTAATTCTCGGAACAGCAGGACATATTGATCATGGTAAGAGCGCGCTTGTTCAGGCCTTGACCGGAACAGACCCGGACCGTCTCAAGGAGGAAAAGGAACGGGGCATCACCATTGATCTGGGATTTGCTGACCTCGCTTATGATGACGGCCTGAAGGTCGGCATCATTGATGTACCCGGACATGAAAGGCTCATCAAAAACATGCTTGCAGGTGCGGGAGGCATAGACATTGTGTTAATGGTTATCGCAGCTGATGAAGGAATCATGCCCCAGAGCAGGGAGCACCTGGACATCTGCAATTTATTAAAAGTACAAAAAGGGCTTATCGCTGTTACTAAGTCGGACCTGGTAGAAAAGGACTGGACAGAGCTGATCAGGGATGAGGTTGAGAAATTTGTAAAAGGCACCTTTCTTGAGGGAGCAGAGATCGTTGACGTCTCTTCAAAGACAGGCCACAATATAGATCTGTTGAAGGAAAAAATAAGATCTCTTGCAGAAAGCATTGAATCCAAATCAGAAAGCGGAATTTTCAGGCTTCCTGTGGACAGGATATTTACATTAAAGGGATTCGGCACGGTTGTTACAGGCACGGCTCTTTCCGGTAGTGTTTCGGTTGATGATACGGTTGAGGTCCTGCCAAAGGGGATCAGGACCAAAGTCAGGGGACTTCAGAGCCATGGAAGCGATATTTATAAGGCCCTTGCCGGCCAGCGTGTTGCCATGAATCTGCAGGGTGTGGCAAAAGAGGATATTGACCGGGGAGATGTTGTCTCTATACCGGACAAACTGAGAACTACTTATTTCATTGATGCAGATCTTGATGTATTAAAAAATGCCCCTGTCAGCAGGATAAAAAACAGAAGTCTTGTCCACTTTCATACAGGCACTTCTGAATTAACCGGCAGAATAATAATTTATGATAGAGATGAGCTTAAACCGGGAGACCGCGCATTCTGCCAGTTCCGGTTTAAGGAGCCTGTCACTGTCATGGCCGGTGACAGGTATATTATCAGGAGATTTTCACCTCTCATGACAATAGGCGGCGGAGAGATCCTTGATGTCTCTCCGATACGGAGGAAAAAAGATGACAGACTGAAAGACCTTGAGACGTTTGAGCAGGGAAGCCTTATGGACAAACTTCTGACAAAGATTATGCAGAGCGGTCTTAACGGTATCACACCATCTGAAATCTCAGGCTGGATAAAGGTCGAAACCCCTGCCCTTCAAAGTGCGGTTCAAAAACTGGTTAATACCAATAAACTGGTCCTCTGTGAAGAGAGACTTATTCACGGGGAGAGATACAATGAATTTGTAAACACGGTCACCTCATCTCTCAATGATTTTCATACATCTCATCCCCTGAAGCCGGGCATGACAAAAGAGACCCTCAGGGCAATATTCAAAGGGCTCGACCCGAAGATTTTTGAGACACTGCTTTCCGGAATCCTGGAGGTCGTTGTTGAAAAGGACATTGTCAGGCTTAAGACATTCAGTATCTCCCTGAGCGACGACAAGAAGGTATTGAAAGATAAGATCCTGAAGGTCCTTGAGCAGGCCGCATTTCAGCCGCCGTCTAAAGATGAGCTGGCAAAGACCGTTGCGATTAAATCCCAGGA
>CALZMZ010000060.1 GCA_945788685.1 Thermodesulfovibrionia bacterium
AACGATAGCAAGACCTTCCAGGTTTACAGGTATCCGGGCAATTGTTAAGTGAGCATCATTTGGTACACCGCCTCCAATAGATATGGTAGTTGTTGCCGCACCAAATGCAGTACCGGTGACCGTAGCAGTGATAATAACAGGACCCGGTACCGTACCGCTGTTGAGAAAGACAGTTGCTTGGCCGTTAACAGTTGAAACAGCTGCATGTATCGGACTGTCATATAAACCATTGCTGTTACTGTCTGTAAACGTCTCTCCGGTGTCAAAACAGCCATTGCCGTTGGCATCGGTAAATGTTTCCGTGAGATTTTCGATTTGCGCGATATATTCTCCGCCATCCTGAGGGAGCCTCCCTCCGGCAGGACCAAACAAACATAAGTCAATACCTACACCATTGACAACAGGATTACCATTAATATCATTTACTGCAAAAGTAATAAGTGATGTTTCAGGCTGTCCAGTCCCTCTAATTCCTACAACAGATGGTGTTGCCGAATCAAACGTAATGCTGCCAGTTGCAGGGGCAGTTATTGTAATTACAGCTGTATTACTGACGCTGCCTGATGTAGCAGTAACGGTAACTGAACCAGGGGTGGTTGATGCTGTAAAGGATGCAGTTGCAACTCCACCAGATGTACTTGCCTGGGCATTGATAGTACCCATCACTGATGAGCTTAATGTAAAATTTACAATCGTACCATCCGGCATATTTGCAGCGGTCGTATCAAGCACTGTTGCTGAAAGGCTTGATGTGCCTAGCACAGTAAGTGAGGACGGGGTAGCAGTAAGCGTTACTGTTGCTGCCTGGGTAGAGATGGTAATTGTAGCGGTGTTACTGGTGCTGCCTGATGTAGCAGTAACGGTAACTGAACCAGGGGTGGTTGACGCTGTAAAGTCTACAGTTGCAATTCCATTAGATGTGTTCGCTGAGGTGGCACTGATGGTACCCAAACCTGCTGCTGGACTCAGTGAAAAAGTAACGGATGTACCGTCAGGAACAATTGCACCACTACTGTCAAGCACTGTGGCTGTTATGGTAGATGTTCCGCTTACCGGAATTGAAGCAGGGCTTGCTGCAACCGTTACTGCTGGCTGCCCTGAGTCGGGGAGACCGATAATGTTGCCTCCACCATGAGAAGGTAAACCTTTTCCATCCCCGCACGAGGATACCAGAAAAGTCATTGCCAAAAATATTAATCCATATAATCTCATCTATTCCTCCTAGGACTAAGAACCGCTTCCAGAACTGACATCAAAATCTGCAGTTCCGACAACAGAACCTGAAGTGACCTGTATTGTGCCCGTATAGTCCACAAGTCCGCGCTCATAATCCATTCGCAAGTTATAAGTGCCATTGGAATCAGTTTTCACGGACATGGGCGAATTCTGTGGTGTCTCATCATCATATAATTGTACAAGTCTGGCCGGGCTTGGTACTGCCCATGGATAGGTAATCCAGATTTTCACGTCATCCAGGGGAACACCGCTCCGGTTCTTGACAACTATGGTAAAAAAAGCACTGTCAGTTGACGTTGATGAAGTGCCATCCGTAATTGATTCAGGGCCACTTATGGTAATAGTTGAACCTACAGGAGCTTCGAAACTTCCGCCGCAGCCGGACCACATAAAAAAGGACCCCATTAAACACAATCCTATTATTATTTTCTTTACCATGACGCCTCCAATGTTTACCTGTATATTTAAATATCTTTTATTTCGCTTTTATCAGCCTATATATGTAATCGTCAATATCCGTTATATACTTTAGTATTATTTTATCGTTTTACTATCCTTGGTGTAATAAAAATGAGGATTTCAGTCACATCGTCCTGCCGGGAATCTGATCTGAAGAGGTGACCGAGAAAAGGAATCTTCCCCAGTCCTGGTACAGCGGTTCTATTCTGCGACTTATCAGTCTTAAAAATACCACCAAGCGCCAGGGTATCACCATCTTTAATAAGAACCTGTGTAGATACCTCATTCGTGTCAATGGTAGGCTTACCGGTGTTTCCGGAGGTCTGGTCAAAATTCGCATCATTCTTATTAACATTCACATTCATTAAAATGGTCCCCTCAGGGGTAATATGAGGAGTGACCTTAAGTTCCAGGGCAGCGTCAACAAACTCGGTTTTTGTACCTTCATCTGAAACTGTTTCATACGGTATTTTCTTACCCTGTCGAATACTTGCTTCCTGGTTATCCATAGTCATTATTCTCGGATTGGATATGGTCTTTCCTTTTCCTGCATTTTCTATTGCTGAAAGCTGAATGGTCAGGGCCCGAAGTGCTCCGGAGCCTATAAATCCGAAACCGATTGTACCGGCTGAACCCGCAGCCGGCAAATTAACCATCATTGGTTTACCTGACGCGAAAGCCGAATCACTGGCAAGACCTGTACCTGAAATTTGTGTCTGCGGGCTTGGTTTTCCGAGTATACCCCACTCAATACCAAGATCCTGAAGCGAATTGGTTCGCACCTCAACAATTCTTGCTTCTATATTTACCTGGGGCGTTGGCATGTCAAGGGCATTGATTATTTGTTCATATTCCACATGTTTATCTTCAACGTCCTTGATAATAACGGATGTGGTCCTGTCATCAACGCTGATAAAGCCTCTCTTTGTCAGTATTTTGGCATCAACAATCGCTGATTTAATATCTTCAACATTTGCATAGTTTATCGGATATATTTTGGTCAAAAGGTCCCCGGCCTTTTCCTGGGATTCTTTTGCCCTTGCAATTTCTTCTTCTTCTCTTGCGAGAACCGAGGTCGGTGCTACGCGAATAATATTGCCTTCGACAGATCTTGACAGGCTGTAGTTCCTGAGAATTACATCCAGCGCCTGGTCCCACGGCACATCCTCAAGCTTCATGGAAAACTTACCTTTAACATCAGGACTGACAACGATATTAAAGCCGCTGACATCAGCGATTAACCGGAACACATGGACCAGTTCAGCGTCCTGAAAGTCGATTGAGATCTTTTCTCCTGTGTATTGTTTTTCTTCAACCGGTTCTGCTTCAGGCTCTGCTGTTTCCATAAATTCCTCTTCATAATCTGCCTTGGCCAACTCTTCAAATTCCTCAGATGCAATAAGGTCTTCACCCTCAATATCAGGATTATCAAATGCAAGAATCAGAGAGTTCTCGTTATATACGGGTTCAACGTCTGCAGGGACAGATAATGCTATCTCCAGTCTTGCTACACCGGGCGTATTGGCGTCTGTAGTAGGATTTATCTCCATTACTCCTGCTTTATCTATGCTCATTTTTTCTCTGAACATCCCCAGATCAGTATCCTGTAAATCCACTATGATCTGGTATGGATCAGCAGGTTTGAATATGGTATAGGTAAATGGAGCGGTGCATTTAATTTCTATTTCAGAAGTGCCGTTTTCGACACTAACTGATATGTCGGTAATTTCTGATTTCATAGCTGCCAACGGGGCCTGCCCGTTTATGAGCGGGATGCCTGACAACAGTAAGATCATAAATATTAAAAAGGCTCTCCTGATTATCATTATCTTGTCTCTCCTTTATGGAACTCTAATATTAATTGTCGTTCTTGTAATTCCCCTCTAAAATTTTTTGAATACTCGACCAAAATAACTTTGTCACGCAGGATTTGATTAACCTTCCCATTGCTTAATCCTATGACAGAACCTTTACTTACTGTAAATGATCTTTTGTCCGGAGTAAAAAGAAGAGCAAAATATTCTGCTCCTTTTTTTGCAATGGCCGACAATTTAAATTCGCTTATATCATAGCTTTCTAATGTGCCTGTTTTACGCTCAGCATTAATAGTGATTTTCTTTGTGGGTGCTATGAGAGGAACAAACGGATCCCGCCTGTCACGCTGCTGGTATACATATCCTTCGTGTTCGGCCGTCTCCCGTAATGCAGCCTCTGTTTCGGGTACGTTGGATGAGGGTGACGGTTGAGCTGTTTTTGGAGGCACTGATTTTCCGACAGCCTTGACAGGTGTTTTGTCACCACAGCCATAAACAGACATGATAACTATTAACAGGGCTGCGGACATTATGTTTATTTTATTATTCAACCTGATATTCATTTGCCTGCGTTTCCTTGAGAAGCATTAGAAGCTGCGATATCCTGCTGGCTGGCAGAGGCAAAAGTCCGGGCTGTGAAACTGGCATTTATTAAACCGCTGCCCGCATTTTCATTAGAAGACTTTGTGTCTGCAATAAGTTTTATGTCAGATATATTCACCAGCCTGGGTAAACGGCTGATATGACTATAAAAATCTCCAAGCTTATGGTATTCTGCCAATACTTCAACTTTTACAGGTATTTCAACAAATAGCCCTGAGGGCTCTGTCTTTTTGTTCTGAGGTTTCCATAAAATGATTTCAAGGCCCGCTGTAAGGCCGAGTTCGGATATCTGCTGTAAGAGTACAGATACCTCTTTTTCTTCAGGAAGTTGCTCCTTGAGCCGGGTAAGTTTGGCAGTGAGTATCTTATTCTCTGCTATCAGACTGAAGGTATGGCTGCAATCAGCCCCTGATAGAGCACAGGAAGTGATTTGATCTTATTAAGTTTTGAAGTAATATTACTTGCCATTAATTTCTATACCTTGATGTTAAAGGTCAGTTTAAATTTATAAATTGAAAAATTCCCTACTTCAGCCTGACGAGATTCAATAAGCATTACATTAGTGAAGTATTTTGAGTTTTTTAAATTCTGAACATATGTAACAAGGTCTGAATTTGTAAATGCATACCCCTCGATGCTGACTGCACCAAGCCGGTCCGTGAGATTGGTTAACCATACGCCTTTGGGAAGCATTTCGCTAGCTTCATCAAGAAGTCTGAGAGGTACAATCTGCTTCTTTTTAAGCTGCTCTATTATCTGGGTTTTTTGCCTGACTTCCTCATTGTTTCTTTCATAATTCTGAACTTCTTTCAGTTTGGCCTGCAGAGCACTCAGCTTTTGTTCTTTAGCTGTTATGTCCCTTTCTTTTGCAGAGACCTGCCGGCCCAGATACACTGTAAATACTATAATAATTATGAGGGATATAAGTGCGGCCAGAATTCCATACAATAATGAAGGTGGCAGAATCAGTGCCTTTTTCCTGCCTGATGGGAGCAGATTAATTCTTATCATTTATCTCCGATATTCCTTATGGCCAGTCCAACAGCAACAGATACTATTGGGGCAACGCTTTTTATATACTCATCATCAAATGATACCGGCACGTCAATATTCTTAAATGGCTCCACTATTGTAGCGTCAATACCAACTTTTTCGGACAATAATGTGACAAAATTATTTGTAAGGGCAACACCACCGCATAAAATAATTTCATCAATATTTTCATAGTTCGTAGTGTCCCTGAAATAATCAAAAGATCTGGAAATTTCCGTAATGATATCAGTGGATGCTGAGTTCAGAACAGCTAATGCCTCTTCCCTGGACACCCCTTCTATCTCTTCTTCCTGTATTAGCTTTTCCGCATTCTCGAATGACAAGGTGAATTCTCTCTGTAATGCCTCGGTAAGAAGATTTCCGCCAACAGAACTGTCTCTGGTGAATACAGACATCCCTCCTTTTAGAATATTCATGTTTATCATACTGGCCCCGATATTTACGAGTGCCACATTTGATCCATCGAAATTCTCGTAATTAAGCTCATACATATTTTCAAGAGCAAAGGCATCTACATCAACAATGACCGGTTCAAGCCCCGCATCTCGGACCACAGATACATATTCATTAATCTTGTCTTTCTTGACTGCAACGATGAGGACGTCCATCATATTGTTTTCCTCAGCCATTCCGAGGATCTGAAAATCGAGGTTCACGTCTTCTATATCAAATGGGATATACTGTTCCGCTTCAAACCGTATTGATTCTTCAAGCTCATCTTCAGACATCTGAGGTAAACTTACACGTTTGATAATTACGGAAGAATGACCGGACACAGAAAGAGTAACGTCTTTGGCCTGTATCTCAGAGCTTTCGATGAGTTCTTTTATGGAATCAATAACACGGGTGGAGTCAAGAATGGACCCATCAACTATCAGTTCGGGATCCAGTGATGAAATGCCAAGCTTTTCAAGCGTATATTTACCTTTACCATTTTTCAGCTGGACAACTTTAATATGTTTGGAGCCTATATCCAGTCCGATGATGTCTTTCTTACCGAACAGCATTATCTGTGATTTACCCCGGTAATATTATAATCCAAAGCCATTAAAAGCTCCATGAGCGTTTCTAAACATACGTTTATTTATGCAATGATAATTATTATCGGCAATTTCTGAAAAATCTTTAGCACATAATATTTTTTGTTGCTTTTTTATCATCGCCTAAATCCGGTTCATTATCTCATATGTTCAATAAATTTTCATCAAAAAAAATAACTTCAATCATTATCCTCATATACATAAAATCAGATTTGCCATGTACTTGTCAAGGAATGAAATCACTTTTTTATTAAGAAGAATATGCATGCCTATTTATTGGTTACACTTTCAACCTGATATATGAGCCCCCTTATCATCGAGAAGGGAGTTATTTTTCCCAGAACATTGGCATGAACAACAATATTACTGTGTATATTTCAAGTCTGCCCGCAAGCATGCATAATATGAGGACCCATTTGCCTGCAACCGGGATTGTCTCATAGTTATCTGTTGGACCTGCCTCACCAAGTGCAGGACCCACGTTTGCCATTGCAGAGATGACCGTACTTGTGGCTGTTATCATATCAATTCCCATGGCAGCAAGCAGAATGGATGCGATTACGGTTATGAGTATAAATAGAAAAAGAAACCCCCAGATGCCTCCCAGCGTCTCTTTGGGGACGTTCTTGTCGTCCAGTTTAAGCGCGGATAGTGCACGCGGATGAATCAGGTGGTACATTTCACGATATGCCTGTTTAAACATTAATAATATTCTCACCTGTTTCATTCCGCCTCCTGTGGAGCCAACCATACCGCCAAAGAACATCAGACATATCAAAAGCATCTGGGACAGGACTGGCCATAATTCATAATCTGCAGTTGCAAATCCTGTTGTTGTCATAATAGATATCACCTGAAAAGATGCATACCGAAGGGACTCGGTAATGGAAGAATGCTCAGACATTGTATTTATCGTTATGATGGCAATAGCAATCAGGGCGGTAGCGCAGTAAAACCGAAATTCGCTGCTTTTTGCATAATAAAATATATTGCCGCGAAGAGCGTAGAAATGCAGTGTAAAACTAATACCTGCCAGGAACATGAATACAGTTATGATAATGTCTGCATAGCTGTCCTGAAAATGGGCCACGCTTGCGGTTTTTGTGGAAAACCCCCCTGTAGCCATTGTTGTAAAACCATGACATACAGCATCAAAGATGCCCATGCCGGTCAAAAATAGAAGAAGAATCAGGACCAGTGTGAGGCCTGCATATATATACCAGAGCGATTTTGCCATGTCAAGAATTCTCGGCTTTAGTTTCTCCACACCGATTTCAGGGACCTCTGCCTTAAAAAGCTGCATCCCTCCCGCACCCAGCATCGGCAGTATGGCAAGGGAAAATACGATTATTCCCATGCCGCCCATCCACTGGGTAATGCTTCTCCACAGCATGATGCCATGAGGAAGGCTTTCAAGTTCACTCATCACAGAAGCTCCGGTTGTAGTAAAACCTGCCATGGCTTCAAAGTAGGCATTCGTAAAGGACATGGACGTGCCGGAAAGCATGTAGGGCAGACACCCGAAGAATGTCATTACAAGCCAGCTAACGGTCACAACAGCAAACCCTTCCCGGTGTCTTAGCTCAACTTTTTTCTGATTTTTCGTCAAGAAATATAAGAGAAGACCGGAGCATAAAGATATAATAAAGGAGGTAACAAATGCTGACTGATCAGGGCCCTTTTGAAACAGGGCGGTCAATAAAGGCACGAGCATAAATGAAGATGAAAACAGGAGAACAGCACCGGTCAGGTTTAAGACAAGGGCTGTATTCATTAAAGCAGTTTTTCTACCTGGTTAATTGATTCACGGAGAGTAAAAATAATCAATTTGTCATTGTTCAGAATTATATCTTCACCGGAAGGGATAATTACATCATTGTCTCTAATGATTGCCCCTATTAACGTCTTTTTGGGAAGTTCGAACTCGATAAGAGTTTTCCCGGTAAAAGCAGACCCTTCCTTTACTTTCACCTCCATGATCTCTGCTTTGCCTTCTGCTACTTTAGTTAAAGACAGAATATTGGCGCTCCGTACATATCTGAGTATTGTACTGGCAGTTATCAGTCTGGGGCTGAGCACGGCCTCTATCCCAAGATTGTGGGCAAGTGGAAGATAGTCTGTTTTGTTGACGATGGTAATGACCCTTTTAACTCCAAGGCTTTTTGCGAGAATGGAAGCCATTATATTCAGCTCCTCATTATTGGAAATGGCCGCAAATACGTCCATGTCCTGTATATTTTCTTCTTCCAGCAGCTTCTGGTCTGAACCGTCACCATTTAAAATGACGCTTTTTTTCAGCGACTTAAGAAGAAACTTGCATCGATCGATGTCCTTTTCAATGATCTTGATGCTCAGGTTACGTTCTTCCATGGTTTTGGCAACATAAAAGCCGATCCTGCCTCCGCCAAGAAACATGACTCTTTTGACCGGTATGGCGATAGCCCCAATGCTGTCGCAGACCATATCGAGCTCTTCCATCCTGACAGGGAGATAGATTATATCATTTTTCTTCAGGGTATCATTCCCAGCGGGGATGATGATTTTGTCACCTCTCTTAATTGCACCGATAAGCACCTTTGGTTTTCTCAGATTAAGCTCTTTGAAAGCTTTGCCTATAAGCTTAGAGTTTGAAGGTATTCTGAATCCTATGACTTTTACTTTCCCATTTTCAAAGTCATCAACATCAGCTGCAAAGGGCACCTCTATCAATCTTATTACAGCTTTTGCAGCTTCTATTTCAGGACTGATTGCAGGGTCTATGCCAAGACTTTTAAGTAGCACATCATTGGAGAAATATTCAAGATTTCTGATTCTGGCGACATTCCGGGGGATCTGAAACATGGCTTTTGCAACGAGACAGGCGATCATATTGGTTTCATCCATATCTGTGACCGCCAGCAGAATATCCGCCTCATCAGCGCCTGCATTCTTTAAAACAGAAGGGGAGCCTCCCTCTCCTTCTGTAAGGGCAACATCCATCTCTTCAGATATTTTCTTCAGCTTTTCTTTATTTTTGTCAACTACGACAACATCAACATTCTCTGCAGAAAGAAATTTAGCCAGTTGAAAGCCGACCTCTCCAGCGCCTACTATGATCACTCGCATAGGCCATTATATCACATGGAAAGTAAGAAATGAGTAGGGAAGAATGAGGGATATACATCATCTATTATGCATCAAGTTTGATTTTAGTTCTCCAGCTTCCATGGTTGTTACAGTATGCTATAGCAGAAAGGGTACCGGTGTCAGCTGAAAGATGTAATAATGCAGCAGGACGAATATTGTTTGATGTAAAAGCCAATCTTGAAAAGTATTTTTTATTTATATACAGATCAATAAACTCTATGAGATGTTCACTCTGCATTACATGCTCAAGTTCGCCGACCTTTATGAGAACATCTGTACATTTACTACCATAAGTTATACTGCATTTCCTGCTCAGATTAACTACCGGCAGATGCTGCTTATCAGTGTCAGTAAGGTTGTCATAATCCGCAGGTATCTTTAAGGCGTCATCATCTTTTTCAAAATTCTCTATCGCTGAACCGCAGACAGGACAGTCCACCGGGGCCTCATCAAAAGCGATATGTTTGCAAACCTGACATATAAAAGTTTTCATTTCTATCTTAATTTGTATGTAAATTTATATTTGTAACGTAACAGAAAAAAGGTATTTTTACAGTAAGCAGGTCTAACAGTCATAATGTATAATTGTATCCCATTTTTACTCTTAATAATACAAAAAATTATTCAATCCAACTGTAGATAATTTTTTGAACTAATGATATAATGAGCTCCCTTATAAAAATGATTTAATAGCACAGGCTGTAATTAATTTTCAGACTATGAAACCACTTGGAAGACAATTAATAGCAGAATTTATATATTGCTCCGGGAAAATGCTTGGTAATAAAAAGGCCCTTGACAGGATCCTGAAACAGGGCATAGATGAAAGCGGCCTCACTCTTGTCAGTATCACCGGCAAACAGTTTTCTCCTGCAGGGGTTACATCAATTGCACTTATCAGCGAATCGCATGTTGCAATTCATACATATCCCGAAGCAGGTCATGCGTCTGTAGATATTTTTACATGTGCAAATGGATCACAGAATGTTAATAAACTATTACGGTTTCTCAAGGACAAGCTTAAGCCAAAGACTGTCCGGGTAATGGAACTGGACAGGGGGAATCCTCTATCATTGACCAGGAAAAACTGGATCACGTCTTTTTCAGGCACAGGATTTGAGGTCAAATACCATATTAAAAAGAAGCTGCTGAGCAAGAGGACAAAATTTCAGCAGCTCGATATTATTGAAAACGAAAGCTTCGGCAGAATGATGTTTCTGGACCAGGACCTTCAGATTGCTGAAAAAGATGCGGTTATTTATGATGAAGCCATGGTGCTTCCTGTGGTGAACAGAAAAAAGAAGAACCTGGGTGATGTTGCCATTCTCGGCGGAGGAGATGGTGGAGTGTTAAGAGAGGTTCTTAAGCATAAACCCTCTTCAGCGTATTTAGTAGAGATTGACAATGAAGTAATAAAGGCTGCAAAGAAATATATGCCCGGTGTCTGTAAAAAGGCATTTGATAACAGGAAGGCCCGTATTGTCCTTGATGACGCGAATAAATTCCTGGACAGGACACATGGGTTTGATGCGATTATTTATGATCTTACCATGCATCCGGAATCTATTACAGACATGGACCGCACGGTATTCTTAAAACAGATATTCTCAAAGGTTAAAAAGAACCTTAATGCCGGGGGTGTAGTAAGTATGCAGTGCTGTTCAGAGTTTGACCTGGAGACTCAAAAGCTGTTAAAGAAACTTTTGCCAAAGTATTTTAAGAAGATAAAATATAAGCCGGTGTTTATTCCCTCTTTTTGTGAGAACTGGATATTTGCTTCAGCAGAGGTTCGGTGAATTTATTATAACCGTATCCTGTTTTTCAAGTATGTGATTTCTTCACTTAATCTGTTTACTTCTTCCTTGAGTTCTTTCATTTTCAGTTCTCTGCCTACAGCCATTTCATAAAATTCTTCGAGCTCTTTAATCCTGTTGTCTATTTCTGCTCTGGCCATTTTAAACTCTGATATATCACGAAAAATTCCCACCACAGCAGTAGATCCGTCAGGGTCGCTTAAGGGCGTAGTAATCAGATCATACGTTTTATCATTTCTGGAGGAATGCCATTCAAGACGGGAACCGTTATTTTCGCCTTGATCATCTTTTTTACACCAGGGACAACAGGATTCTCTGTCTTGAAAAAAATATTCAGTGCATTTTTTTCTACTAAAATCTCCAAAATCCTGCTGAAGTGAAGGATTTGCATATTCGATCTCATGTCGATCATTTTCAATATAAACACCATCTGCCATTGAGTCAAGAATATTTATCAGCTTAATTCGTTCAAGCTGCAGGGTTGACTCGGCACGGGCAAGTTTCATCTCCCTGTCAAGATCACGACTGACTCTGGACAGGATATGAGGGAGGATTTCTCTCAGACCGGTGCTTTTTACAATATAGTCTCTGGCTCCCATCTTCATCATTTCTACAGCAATTTTCTCGTCACCATGTCCGGTCACAATAATAAAAGGTACGATACAGTCATGTTCCCTTAAACGTTCGATAATTTCTTTTCCCGTGATGTCCGGAAGTTTGTAGTCCAACAGCATGATTAAGTCATTGTTTTTCATGACTGTTTTAATGGCGTCATTGCCGGTAAATACACCAGTTGTAGTAAAGCCAGCATGCTGAAGGGTTTTTTGTATGAGACTGTTTAAACCCTTATCGTCTTCAACTACCAGTATGGTAATGGCATCAGTCATAGCGCAGTCTCTTTATAAGCAAACAAATCCGCAAAGTTAAATGCTTCTAAACTTTTATATTAGTTGGTGTGATCATGCAAATACTGCAGCCCAGCCTGTAACATATGTCGAACTCCCGGGGATCATCGGTTTTCTGGTTGCAGTCTGAACACTGCACTAAAGATATCCCTTGGCATCATAATATAGTCTGTGTAATGTCGGTGATGCTATATCTACACATTCAGTCTTATTAATAATCCCTATATATATAAAAGATATATCACTTTTTTGCTGCTTTGCATAGTAGGAAGGATAAATGAGATGGATGTAATATTGGCGAATTCCGCAATTAACTTAACAACGAATTGATTTTTAATATATATATTGTATACCCTAATTAGTCCGAGATTTGTCCGGGGCGTAGCGCAGCCTGGTAGCGCGCCTGCTTTGGGAGCAGGATGTCGGGGGTTCAAATCCCTCCGCCCCGACCAGCTTTTCTCCCTCTTTTTATCTGTTAGTAATAATTCCAACAGACATTCAAGTTCTTTTACCACTAAAGTTATTTGTCAATAGGTGCGATAAATAATAGAAATATTAATTATTACAGAGAGTAAAAAGAATTAGTATGAAAAGAATATATATCGTACTGTTAACAATATTATGGACGGTCATTTCCATGCTATCGCCCGGTGTTGTGAATGGCCAGTCAAGAAATAATATTGATGTAGCCCTTGTAATAGATAGTTCAGGCAGTATGAAAATAACAGACCCGGACTCCTTGCGAATTCCTGCGGCCAAACTCTTTATCTCGCTTCTGGGCAGCCAGGACAGGGCTGCTGTTCTGAGTTTCAGTGATCAGGGGTATACAATTGACGGTCTCACGCCTGTGGACAATGATGCGAATAAGAACAGGCTTTTGAATGCTACTGACAGGATAAGTTCAAAGGGGCTTTATACCAATTTATACAGTGCATTCAAAAAAGGCATGGAGGTCCTTTTACATTCAAAAAAAGAGGGCAGAGATCAGATTATTATATTAATGTCCGATGGGATGATGGATGTAGGGGATGCAGCAAAGGACACACAATTGCTGACAAGGCTTAAATCAGAACTCTCCATGGAATTAAAAAATAATAATGTAAAAGTTTATGCAATAGCTTTTACTGATCAGTCAGACAGGAAATTACTTGAAAAACTGTCTAAACAGACGGGAGGCTTCTATAATCTGGCACAAACAGACAAGGACTTTCATGTAATATTCACTTCCATATTTGAAAGCCTTAAATCTCCCGAAATGCTTCCCATGGAAAAAAACACGTTTCTTATTGATCCATCTATTCAGGAGGTAACGATAGTTGTATCGAAAGACTCACCTGACTCAGACATTTTGATTAATTCTCCGGACGGCCAGCAGTATTCAGGAAAAAAGAGATATTCAGGTATCAGCTGGTTTGCATCTGATAATTTTGACATGATAACGGTGCAGAGACCTGTTGAGGGACGGTGGGAGATCCTGTACAGTACAGCCGAGAATAACAAGGCATATATAATTACTGACCTGGCGCTTGAAACTAACTTCGAACAGTTATACGCAGTATTTGGCGAAAACCTTGATATAAAGGCATGGCTTGAAAAAGAAGGCTCTGTCATCAGGGAAGGTGAAGTGCTGGAGTCAACTGAATTTTCCATTGAGCTTAACAATCCTGACGGCAATATATCCAACCTTAAACCTCTCAATAAAGGAGACGGGATATTTCACAAGACAATCACCCCGTTTAAGGATGGTAATTACCGGCTCAGGGTTGTTGCAAAGGGGCAGACGTATGAAAGGGAAAAGGCCTTTCTTTTTAATGTGGCAAACTTGCAGGAATCAAAAGAGGACGTAAAGGCCGCACGGAAAGCCAGGCTTGCTGAACAGGAAGATGCAGTAGTCTCAGAAGAGCAGGAGGATCCAATCAACTGGACAAAAATCATTATTCAGTTTGTCTTAACCAATATATTCATCTGGATCATGGTTGTTCTTTACATAAAAAGACAAAGCATAAAGGACATTAAGCTGATCGGAAAGGTTTTGGGGAGATTAAAAGGCACAGCATCATCACCGCCAAAATCAACAGTCCCCGGCAAAATTGACGCAGCAACAGAAAATGAAACTGGTAAAGCCGAAGAAAACAAAGATGTAAAAACAAAAAAACGACAGATAATACTGGACGAGGCCAACTCTGAAAAGGACACTGAACAGGATAACAAAGCTGAGATAAAAAAACCTGCGGCTGAAAAACCAGCGTTAGAAGAAACGGCAGCTGATGAACATAGTGATGAGGCAGCCAGTAGTGAAAGCGATCTGGATCAATTGGAAGCCGAGATACAACGGCTTGAAAAACTGAAACAGCAGGATGAAGTTACAAAATCGTCTGAGGTGCAGTCAAAAGTATTACCAGGGGAAATAGAGCAACAGTCAGATACAACAGATACGGAAGCGGCATTATCGGAGCAGGGTACAACAGGAAAAGAAAGCGAAGATGAGTTACAGGTAGATGCCATGAGCGGGCAGGCAGCTGTTGAAAGCCCGGAAGAAAAGGAAAGCAGCAATGTTGAAGAGCAACAGACGGGAGCAGAGGCAACGAAAGATATCAAAGAGATGTCAGAACCGGATACTGAAGAAAATGATTTTGTTGATACCGGGGCTGAAGAATCTCGAGCAGAGGATACAGATGAAGAAGATAGTGTCGATGACATGTGGGCCGATGCACTGAACGAGCAAGCTGCTGCAGAAGACGGAACGAGAAAAGAAAATATTCACTCCCTGGAGCAGAATGCTGACAGACCGGCCCCTGATGAAAATATTAATGAAACGCCCGAACCCGTGACAAATGTGCAACAATCCAGTTCAACAGATGCGGAGGAAGCAGTATCAGATGATGATTCAGGGGGGGAAGATAATGTCGATGATTTATGGGCAGATGCCATGAGCGAGCAGGCAGCAGGTGAAAGCTCTGATGAAAAAGCAGGCATCAATCTTGAAATGCAAAAAACAGTAGAGCCGGTCCAGGAAGATGCCAAAGAAAGACCGGAAACTGAGAAAGAAGCAGAGGGGACAGTCATTGCAGAAGATGCAGCAAGCACTGAAATGCCTGAAATAATTGAGCCTGATAAAGAAGTTAGTGGAGAAGAGGATATTGCTGATATGTGGGCAGCTGCACTTGATGAGCAGGCAAAAGAAGACGGGTCAATTGCAAAGACTGACAGCTTAGATAATAATCTATTACAAAATAGTGAAGAACATACAGAAGATAACAGTGAAAAGAATGCAGACCAGATGTGGGCTGATGTTCTGAGTGATTATGCAGAAGAGGAATCAGGTGAGGAGAAGCAGTCAGGTATCAAAAATGATCCGAAGGGAACATCAGGTGCTGAAGATTGATCCACTTTATGCATTATTAACAGTCCAATGCCTTCTGTTATTTGCAGGACTTACTATATTTTTGATCATAAAAAACAGAAAGCTTTCCGCAAAGGAAGTTGCAGCTCAAAGAGAAATGCGGGTCCTCCATACAGAAGTTAACAAACAATCCCTGGTAAACAATGAATTACAGGAAAAATTCGAGGAGATAAGGACAGTAAATGAAAAACTGATAAACTCCCTTGCAGCGCTGATTCCGGAAGCAGAAAGAACAAAAGAATATGAACAGCTGATTTCTGAAATTGAACAGAACAATGTATCACTGGATAATTGCATAGGTTCACTGAAAAAGGAGAATGAGGAGCTTGAAAAAACAACAGCTGCACTTGAACGGGAAGCAAACGGGCTTGCCGATCTGCTGCAGCAGTCGGTAAGGAAAGAAGAGCTTGAGAGAGCACTTGAGCAGAAGCAGTCCATTACATTGAAGTATGAAAAGATAGCAGCAGAATTTGATCAGTTACAGACTGAACATGTAAATCTGCAAAAGAGCAATGAGTCTCTGCAAAAAGAATATAATGCCCTCTATGACAATATTGAAGAAGAGAGAAAAGGGCTTACAGCATCAAACAGTGCCTGACTTGCCATATTCCAGGTTTCTCTATTAAAATACATGCTCCTTGACAGACACATCATCCTTAAGGAGCTTCATTTGCAAATCCGGAAAGGATGATTTAACCGGTTCTGATAACGTTCAGGATTGCGCCTGTAGCTCAGTTGGATAGAGCAACTGACTTCTAATCAGTAGGTCGGGGGTTCGAATCCTCCCGGGCGCGCCATTTGAAACAAGGATAAGGGAAAAAGGGAAAGAGTTGAAGGGGAATATATATTCAGTTCCCTTTACCCTGTTCCTTTTGCCTTTATCCTTGTAGTAAACGGTGAGTGTAGCTCAGTTGGTTAGAGCATCTGACTGTGGCTCAGAGGGTCGGGGGTTCGAATCCCCTCACTCACCCCAAATAAACGGTGAGTGTAGCTCAGTTGGTTAGAGCATCTGACTGTGGCTCAGAGGGTCGGGGGTTCGAATCCCCTCACTCACCCCAAATATTTCTATAAATATAGCGGTGAATCCATCCCTGTCTGACATTTTTTCAATTTCTGATTAAATTGATCATCATTGAGAATAGCAGAACCTTAAACTAATAACCTGATATGCATTAAGATGGTCAATAAAAAGAAATAATATATTCAAAATAATTACAAACCTAATACTCCCCCCATATGTTTGCCGGGGAAAAAATCAATGCCGAACATACTCTTGAGACCATACAGTCCAAGACTTATGAATAAAGCAGGTCCCAAAAGCATAATCATAAAATATATAATATTCCCGAATAAAGTTACTTTTTCTCTGCGATCTTCTTCAATGGCTTCAGTAGAAATACGTCTATCCCGACCTATAAAAAAAACAAAATAAAATCGCATAAAAAAGAGATGTATCGTTCCACGAACATTGATTGCATGCTTTGTCTCTGGTTTCTTTGCACTTACAGCATCAGTGATAGCTGACAATTGCTCGGATGATAACGTGTTGTATTCCCTGAAAGGGATATTATTCAATACATGATCTGTAAAGGCATCCCTGTTATCATTTTTCATGAAGCATATTTCTCCTTAAGAAGTATTTATTTTGAGACATCCAGATAACTTGCAAGCATTGCATTGACCAAAAAGTTAATAATGTATCTAATTATTTATCGTCAATTTAAGAACAATACTAAAATTTTCATCGGAACAATGCGGAGTTAAATATTGAATCTATTAACTTATGCAACTATTGCACTTACAGCATAATTAGAAATAAGACTACGTTGCAGATAGAGAAGTCATTTCTTCTATTACATGTGCTCAGCAGAATTCAGATAAAGGGGAGTAATGTGAAGGTATTGTTTATTGACTTGCACTGAAGTCTCAACCTGGTTGATAAACCTTTTATATTTTCATTACAATATACAAGCGTTTTATGCGAATGTCATACAATTGGTTTTTATAAGATAGAAGCAAATAAGCCAAAAGAAAAATTTGGAGTTCAGAGTTTAGATTTCTGAGTTAAGACTTAATACAATAAATTTACACTCAGTATGATTGAAGTATAAACTGTTAACTCAACACTCTTAGCTCATGACTCTATATTGCGCCTGTAGCTCAGTGGATTAGAGCACCGGCCTCCGGAGCCGGGTGTCGGAGGTTCGAGTCCTCCCAGGCGCGCCAGAAAAACAGGGAGTAAGGTTGA
>CALZMZ010000061.1:0-20228 GCA_945788685.1 Thermodesulfovibrionia bacterium
AGAAATCCTCCTTTGTCATTTACAGCCTTGTTCAGAAAGACAAAAAGAAGTCCCCCTAATATGCATCCCAGAGCCAGTGGATAGTAATGGCCCTGCCTGAGGGCGTTCCCCACAATATCAATTGTTAATGCTGACAGGAGTGCCCCGGCCCCGAACGCCATCATAGCTGCCACGATCCGATTACCGGGAGTCCAGAATTTCGCTGTCACCGATCCCAGTGGCAGGGAAGCTGCGCTTAACAGACCAATTAGAAAAGCCTCATGTGCAACCGGTAAATGCACCGTTTTCTCCCTTTCTTATAATATTCATTATATCGCTATTTGAGCTGCTGTCCATTAAAAAAGCAGAGATTAATTGAAAGAATTTCGGTATTGGGACAGGAATACAGCTTTATCACTACCCCTCTGCCTCTCCTCTCGGTAAGGGGAGAATAAACTTTATCCCCTCCTTGGTAAGGAGGGGAGCGGGGAGGTCAGGTTTTGGATTGGTTAAGTCACTAAAAGTCTGTATGTTTTCCGTAAATGTTTTTAGTGTTCACGATACACATCAACTCTTTTTATCTTTCTTTTTAACAATCGTCTTGTCGGGATACTCAAAATATATTTCCTTGTTTTTTGAGTATACATTTGGCAGGCCCTTTTCCCAGTTTTGCTTCTGTGCTTTTTTTACCGCACGGTTTCCTATTTTCAGAAATTCAAATGCATCCTCAGGTTTTTTACCCATTTATAAATCCTCCCTGAATGAATCAAATGTTTCGTTATCTATTATAATGTAATCCGACTTTTTTCCTATGGCAACAGGCATGAAATTTTTTCCGCTGTTGTCGTAAACTTCCCAGCCGTCAACCAGGTCTTTGTATGAATTCCAGAAATTCTGTTTGCTTCTTGAAAATCTTCGTATAACAGCTTCATCAGGCACATTGTGTCCACCGGTCTGCACCCTTATTTTAATCCTTTCAATCGATAACAAAGGAGTTTCAACAAAAACATATACCATCTTTACCTTATATCCCTCTTTTTTCAGTTTGTCTATGATCTTGGCAGTGTATTTACCTGACAGGGTTGTTTCAATTACAAATGATGCCTTGTCCTTTACGAGCTGGTTAACTTGTTGGAAAAAAATTTTTCCTGCACGAAACATGACGCTTCTGTCTGAAATGTCCTGGCTCAGTTCAGCTGCAATTACATCAGCGTTCACAAAAACCAGATTTTTCTCTTTTATAAATTCTTCAGCAAAAGTTGATTTGCCGCTGCCATTGGGTCCGGCAATTATATACATCTTCCATCCCTTCAGTGATTATTGGTATGAGTTAATAAAAAGAATTCCTCGAAGCCCTGCCTCGTGTTAATCATATACTCCTTTGTTTGTCATTCCCGCGGTCTGTTGAGCGGGAATCCAGAGTCATTTCATTAGGGGCTGGATTCCGGCTATAGGACTGCCGGAATGACATCTTTGTATTTGATATCTCGTAACTCTGCTGAGGGGTTGTGCATTATTTTGCAAAGCCCCGAACTTCCCAGCCCCATTCAAGGGCAACTGATAGCTGTTCATCTGTCCTGCGCATCCGGTATATTAATATTTTTAATATATTTGCCGTGATCTTCTGAGATGCCTTTGGAAATTTATCTGTAAACTGATGAAATGCCTCTGGATCAATGACAAGAGCCCGGGTGTCCTTCATGGCAAACACTTCTGCTGATCTGGGTTTGTCATCAAAAAAAGAAAATTCTCCGACAGTTTCTCCCGCACCATGTTCTGCAATGACAGGAGACAAAGGGACATTGTCATCCTCTTTATCAATAATATGTCTGCGGACCCCAAGACATCCTTCTGT
This sequence comes from Thermodesulfovibrionia bacterium, assembly GCA_945788685.1. GTDB lineage: Bacteria > Nitrospirota > Thermodesulfovibrionia > UBA6902 > UBA6902 > CALZJD01. Next base: position 1,835 of record CALZMZ010000061.1, read on the forward strand.
AACAATATAAAGGCTCTTTGACTCATCTTTTTCCTTAAATAATATGTGTCCTTTATCAAGCTGCATGAATTCGCTGATTTCAATAAGCCCGTTAATTTCATCTTCTTTTAATCCTTCAAACAGCTGGCAGTCTTTTAATGCAGCAATGTCCGATGTGCTCATATTATTTGTATTGCCCTTTTTATAAATAAATGAACTTTGAGTACCCTGCTTTGTAAACGGGGTTTTCAGATTTTCCTTAAAAGTCCCCCTAACCCCTCCCGAAGCGGGTCTCCGCACAGGGTCGCTCCGACTTTGCCAAAGAGGGGAATAAAGACTTTAATGTCATTAATAAAACTTATTCTTTTTTGATGCCTCGCCTTGTAGGCGGGGAGCTTCACGAATAGATCTTTAAACAGATTGAATCAATTATACTCACACATACAAGATAAATCAAAATTAAAGTAACAGATCTTATGAATGAGAAATAATTATTAACGGCTGGAATTATAAAGAAGCCGGACAGGTCATCAACCCATATCAATAACCATGAGATTCTGACCGGAATCTACGGTGTCATTCTCAGAAACAAGGATATCAAGCACTTTTCCTGCACCATGGGAGGCAAGTTTGTTTTCCATCTTCATGGCCTCCAGGACGATAAGCCCTTCACCTTCCTCGACTTCGGCATCCTTTTTTACAAGGGTCTTTACTATCCTGCCGGCCATGGGTGCCTTTATTTTCTGTATGCCTTCTGCTACCGGTTTTCCTGACTCTGAAGCAGGTTTTCTGGCCCTCGGGTCAAAAAACTCCACGTCAAATTCGTGGCCATCATAACCAACATTGAAGCGGTTGTCCCTGCCGCTTATCAGAGTTTCAATTGACCTGCCATCAATGAGCAGAGAGTAAAAACCTTTGTATGCCGATGACGAATCCAGCTTATACTCATGATCGTCTATTTTGACATTAATAATGTCACCGGTCTGGACGTACTCCACCTCATACACTGAATTGCCGGCCCTGACTTTTATTTTTGTTGGATTACTCATGACTAAAACCTCGATGCCCAGTACTGGTATTTACCTGCCATCCTCCATGAATCAAGTTTGTCTGTTTCACGGACTTCCTCGGACACTTTCCCCCTGCCTGAATCCTGAAGGCGTGCGCAGATGGCGGCCATTATGGCTATGTGGTGTTTTTCTTTTTCAATTTCAGGTTTGAATTCACCCAGACCATCGATAAACTTTGTGTGAATATCACCGCTCATGAATGATTCATTCGTGAGAAGCATTTTATGAAACAGGACATTGGACTTTATCCCATAGATAATACTCTCATCAAGCGCCCTCAGCATCCTGAGTCTGGCCTCGTCCCTGGTTTTGCCCCATGTGACTACTTTAGCGATCATCGGGTCATAATGCATGGACACATCACCTCCGGAATAAACGCAGCTGTCGACACGGACGTAAGGGCCTTTCGGCAGAATCAGTTCCTGTATATGTCCGGGTGCCGGAAGAAAGTTGTTTTCAGGATCTTCTGCATATATGCGGCACTCCACTGCAGCGCCGTTAAGTTTAAGGTCGTCCTGGGTTATACTGAGCGGTTCTCCGGCAGCCACAAGAAGCTGCTCTTTTACCATGTCAGCTCCTGTAACCATCTCAGTTACCGAGTGCTCAACCTGGATACGGGTGTTCATCTCCAGAAAATAAAAATCACGCTTTTTATCAACCAGGAACTCTACAGTGCCTGCTCCGGCATAGTTAACCGATTTAGCGGCCTGGATCGCAGCTGCCGTCATTTTTGACCTCAGTTCTTCATCCATGACAGGGGAGGGGCATTCTTCAATGACCTTTTGATATCGACGCTGAAGAGAACATTCTCTCTCAAAGAGATGCAGATAGTTGCCGTGAGTATCACACATAACCTGTACCTCGATATGTCTGGACTCATCAAAGTACCGTTCCACCAGGATGTCATCATTTGCAAATGCGGCAAAGGCCTCTCTTTTTACCGCACGTAAGGCATCTTCCACTTCCTCCTCTCTGTTGACTATGCGCATGCCTTTTCCACCGCCTCCGGCAGCAGCCTTCAGCATTACAGGAAAGCCGATGTCCCTGCAGATTGATACTATATCGGCATCATCCGGGATAGGCGCTTCAGTTCCCGGTATGACAGGCACGTTGTTTTCTATCATGGTTGTCCGGGAAATGGATTTATTTCCCATTTTGTTGATCGCCTCTATGCCGGGGCCGATAAATGTGATGCCTTCGTCTATACAGCACTGGGCAAAATGGGCGTTTTCAGAAAGGAAACCATATCCGGGATGTACAGCCTCGGCTCCTGATGTGCGGCAGACTTCAAGTAATGCCGGAATAACAAGATAACTCTCAGTAGAAGGAGGGGGTCCAACACAATAGGCCTCGTCGGCAAAACGTACATGCAGGGAATCGCGGTCTGCCTCGGAATAGACAGCAACAGTCTTTACACCCAGCTCCCTGCAGGTGCGGATAATGCGTATCGCTATTTCACCACGATTTGCAATAAGAATTTTCTTGAACACCAATTTCCTCCTTTAAAGCTAATTATTGAGGTATGTTGCCATGTTTTTTTGGAGGATTTTTTTCAGCCTTTGTCATGGTCCTTTCCAGGGCCATGATCAGCTTCTGGCGTGTCTCCTCAGGCAATATAACCTCATCAATAAAACCAAGACTTGCAGCAACATAAGGATTGGCAAACTTCTCCTTGTATTCGTTAATCTTTTCCTGTTTCACTGCATCAGGATCATCTGCAGCAGCTACCTCTTTCCTGCAGAGGATGTTCACAGCACCTTCAGGGCCCATGACAGCTATTTCCGCTCCGGGATAGGCAAAGTTATAATCACTGCCAATATTTTTGCTTGACATAACGATGTATGCTCCGCCATAGGCCTTCCGGGTAATAACACAGATCTTGGGCACGGTCGCTTCACAGTATGCATAGAGCAGCTTTGCCCCATCACGGATGATTCCGTTCAGTTCCTGGTCCTTGCCCGGAAGGAATCCGGGTACATCCTCAAACGTGATAATAGGAATATTAAAGGCATCACAAAAGCGTATAAAGCGTCCGGCCTTGCGGGATGCTGCGGTATCAATAGAGCCTGCCAATATCATGGGCTGGTTTGCAATGATACCGACTGACTTGCCGTTTAAACGGGCAAAGCCGATTACGATGTTTTTGGCGTACTGTTCCTGGATCTCAAAAAAGTAGTTATCATCTACTACGATATTTATCAGTTCTCTCACATCATAAGGGCTTCTGGGATCATCAGGAATCAGGTCATTCAGTTTTGTATCTTTGCGGGAAGGATCGTCCGAGCTTCTGGTCAGGGGACTTTCTTCAATGTTGTTTTGAGGCAAAAAAGTAAGCAGCTCTCTGATAAGAGCTATGCACTCGCCGTCATCGTTGGTCATAAAGTGGGCGACCCCGCTGGTCTCATTATGGGTCACCGCGCCTCCAAGCTCCTCTTTCGTAACATCTTCGTGGGTCACTGTCTTTATGACATCAGGGCCTGTCAGAAACATGTGGCTTTTGTCCTTGACCATGACAATAAAGTCTGTCAGGGCCGGAGAATAAACCGCACCGCCTGCACAGGGACCCATTATGGCGGAGATCTGACGGGCACCTCCGGAATCGTTTAAACCTACGATAGGAGTACCGAGTTTCAATGCAAGGTCCATAACTTTTGCGATCTTTTTCCCGTTCGCCTCGGATGCCGAACCTCCAAAGACAGTAAAGTCGTGGGCAAAGGCGTGCACCAGTCTGCCGTTAATCATCCCCGAGCCCGTCACAACACCGTCGCCCATTAAATGCTTGTCAGCCATGCCGAAATCCGTGCAGCGGTGTGTCACATACATGTCCATCTCCTGAAATGTCCCCTCATCAAAGAGTAAATTGAGCCGTTCACGGGCAGTCATCTTGCCTGATTCGCGGTGCTTATTTACTCTTTCCTCACCACCGCCGGCCAGGGCAGTTTCATTTTTTGTTTTTAACAGTCTGAAAGAGTCTTTCTCACTCACGGGCATGCCTCCCATCTCGTCTTGATATTGCAGACAGTCATGGACTTTTTAAGACAGTACCTGTCTTATCTTTATAATCTGCCAAAGGTCCATGCGTCTGTTTAATTTTTTCATATGTGTCCTGAAACTCACTAAAGAGCCTGGCCAGATCTATTTCATAACCAAGCGTAGCACCGGCTTCCTGGGCAAGCTCCTGCAGCATTGTCCTGTCTTCTTCATTAAAAGGTTCCCGGGACGTTTTGTTATTTATATTCAGTACTCCTATGGTCTCACCTTTAAGGCTTGTTAATGGTACGCTCAGCAGAGAGTTAGTGAAATATTTCTTTTCGTCTCCCGATCTGTTCAGTCCATCATCCCTGCTTATATCTTCAACTAGAAGTGGCTGCCCTGATATGAAACACCGGCCTGAAACACTGCTCTCTTTTACTTCCTGTCGAACCTGTCCAGCCCGAAAGCCGCATCTACGCGCAGATATCCGTCCCTGAAGATCATCAATGAGCCCTTCTCAACTCCAATACAGTCCATACATGACTCCAGTATAGTATCCAGGACCTGGTCTACTGTACTGAATACCGTGCTTCGGGTAATCCTGTGCATGGCCGTGATTTTCTTCTTTTCTTTTTTTAACATTTCTATCAATGTCCTGTGCTGGGCGTTTTCAATCAGCTTGCCGTCATAGGTCCTGATCCATGATGCAAGAGTATTACAGAATGCCAGTACCATTTTCTGTCCTATGTCCTTATGCTCCCTGACTATGTGATCAAAGGATTCCTTTGATATGCTGAACAGTGAACAGTCCTCATCAGCTATGACATCAGCTGAACGCTCGTAATTTCCCAGCAAGGCCATCTCGCCAAAATGATATCCGGGATCAAATGTCCCGAGGTCTTCTGTTATTTCCATTGGTTTGTATCCGAGATAATCGAGATTCATTGACAGGACCTTCCTGACTCTGACTTTACCTGAAACCAGAAAATAGACTTTATCGCCTTCAGAGCCGGTCTCTATGATAAGGTCCCCTTTTTTGAATGATTCCTTATCAATATACTTCAGCAGGTAATCAAGCTGCTTATTATCCATATCAGCAAAAAAGGAAACCTTTGTTAATACTTTCAGTTCTGCCGGGTCTATCACATTGTTACCTTAATACTGGTTTATCATTCAGCAGAGAGATGAAATATCTCAGCTGAAGCAAGGGTTATCACCTTTTTGTCTGGAAGTTCCAGCATGAGCATGCCCTGATCATTCAGACCGACCGCCTTGCCATGCATCTCTCCCTTATCTGTTACTGCCCTCACATTTGAATTTATGGTTTTGCTTAACTGGATCCACTCATCTATGACAGCTTTGCTGTCTGTAAGAAAAAGGTTGTAGTATGTGTTAAAGAGCTTAAGTATTTCAATTATAAGTTCGCCTCTGTCATGCTTTTTCCCGGTTTCAATAAAGAGGCTTGATGATATGTCCTTCAGCTCCTGGGGGAATGTTTCCTGATTTATATTGACACCAATACCTGTAGATAAACCGTAAAGCGTACTCCCTGTGATTATGGATTCCGAGAGTATGCCGCCAAGCTTTTTGTTGGAACAATAAATATCATTTGGCCATTTGGGCCATACCTCAAGGTCTGTTATGTTTCTGACTGCTTTTACAACAGCAAGGGATGCTACAAGGCTTATTATGGGAATTTTATCGGCAAGGTCCTGCAGATCCGGTGTTACCACTATCGTCATATAAATATTAAGCCCTGGAGGAGAATACCACTCTCTTCCCAGCCTGCCTTTCCCGTGACTCTGTGCATTAGCTATAACAACAGTGCCGTGAGAATAGCCTTCTCTTATTAATTCCCCTGCTACGTCATTTGTAGAACGAACAGCATCTTCATAAATGATTTTGTAATCGTCTGTTTTGCCTACAAAGTCAACCAGCTGAGCCAGGTCCTGGGGAAGTGATTTCTTTTCAGCGGATAAGATTTTGCTGCCGGACAATACTGTTGTTTTCGTATGTTTTTGAAAACGTTCAATATCATGGCCGAGGGTGGCAGCAGCTTCCTGGGCAAGGTCCTGCAGCATGGTCCTGTCTTCTTCATTAAATATTTCCCGTGAAGTCTTATTGTTGACATTAATCACGCCAATTGTTTCACCCTTCAGGCTTATCAGGGGTATGCTTAAAAGGGAGGTGTTATAATACTTCTTCCCGTCTCCAGCACCTTTTAATCCCTCAGTCTCGTTTATATCATCCAGAAGCAGGGGCTGGCCGCTCATAAAACAGCGGCCTGAAACACTACTCTCTGTTACCTGCTGAATTTTGTCAGATATCTCGAACCTGTCCAGACCAAAGGCAGCATCTACACTCAGATACCCATCTTTGAATATCATTAATGAGCCCTTCTCAACACCAAGACAGTCCATACATGCCTCCAGAATTGTATCAAGGACCTGACCAACCGAAGTGAATACCGTGCTGCGTGTTATCTTGTGCATGGCAGTAATCTTTTTCTTCTCAGTTCGCAGCATCTCAATCAATGTCCTGTGCTGGGCATTTTCGATCAATTTACCGTCATAGGTCCTGATCCAGGAAGCAAGGGTGTTACAGAATGCCAGCAGCATCTGTGAACCGATATCTTTATTCTCACTGAGTATGCGATCAAAGGAATCTTTTGATATGCTGAAGAGTACACATGCCTCATCAGCTATTACATCAGCTGAACGCTCGAAATTGCCCAGCAAAGCCATTTCACCGAAGTGATAGCCGGGATCAAACGTTCCGAGGTCTTCATTGACCTCAATGGGTTTGTACCCCAGATAATCCAGGTTCATCGACAGGACCTTTCTTACCCTGACCTTTCCTGAAAGAAGAAAATAGACCTTGTCACCTTCAGTGCCGGTCTTAATTATGAAATCATTCTTCTGGAATGATTCTTTATCAATATACTTCACTAAATAGGAAAGTTGATCGTCGTCCAGACCTGAGAAAAAGGACACTTTTTTTAAGACCTTCAGTTCGGTTGAGTCTATCATCGAGATACCGTGTACTGTTTAAATTGGGAAAAAAATGTCTATTTATTTACAAAATACACCATAACGTGCTTAATGAAATAACTAGTTTTATCTGGAAAGTCTTTACTGATTATGCGTTGAGATTTGATAAAAATTATAACATTACGTATCTTTTTGTCAAGATAAAAATTAATATTTTCTTCTTTGATATCATGTTGATTGTGTAAGTCGCCACTCAAAGATATTTCATTTTTATCTCAATAGATGAATTATCTGAATTAAGATCGAACTTTGCATCCTTGAATTTTGGAGGACCGAAAGACTCCGGGTTGTTAGAAGCCCCATTCCCTTCTTTCGGAATACCAAGCATACTTTTATCCATTTTCCCGTTTACGTTTTCATCATGAAGAATAGATACTGCGTATTCACCATAAGGGACATCAGAAAAAACAACCTGAGATTTACCATCTTTAATTTTACCCGTTACTTTTTTAATAGCTTTTTCCGGTTTTTCGGGAAAACCGTCTTTTGAATTATATAATGTAACAACAACCTCTCCTTTATCATCGCGACAATCAGTAATATTAACTGTAATGGTGCCGTTTGAATCGGTTGCCAAAACTACTAAAGGGAACAAAAAAAGGAAAACAAAAATACTGAGACCTGTTTTTTTCATGATTAATCTCCTTTTATGATGTATATTCAATTCGTGTTATCTTCTCTGGTAATCATATGAACAATTTTCTGCGCGAATGGAGCGATTGTAAGAGAAATAGGAAAAGCAACGCAGGACCCGACCACGAATGCTCTCATCCACCTTGTATAAAAACCATCAGTATAACCGGTATTGATCCATGTTAAAAAGAATGACATGAAGAACCCCATAGTGATAGCCATTATGGACGCAAAAATAAATGGCGCAAATTTTTTATTCATTTTAAAAGTTGGAGTAGCATTTTATGCTGCATCGAACCATTCATGATCAATCTGAAATATATCTCATCAGATGCCGCTTCCAATAATAATCTGATTGAAATGGATTGCACAATAATAACATGTTATATATTCATTGACAAGAAAAAAATGACTTATTTTCAATTAAGAATTAAAAGGGCAGATTTATAAAAAATGACTTTCATGGTCATTAGCAGCCAGGCTGGATTCGCACAAAATAATTCTGTGGGCATATATCTGTATCATATTTTATGAATCTTTTACGATATAACATGTCATAAGTAAGATATGTTAATATATCCCCAAAAATCATGAGCGTTCTGTCATGGATATTATTCCACTCATAAAGGACATCAAGTTTAATCAGGCAATCTGGGGACTTCCTATTTTATATATTATCCATTTTTTTGAAGAACTACCCCGTTTCGCTGACTGGGCTACAGAATATCTTGGCAAACCCTACACAAAATCCAAATTTATTGCTGAAAATATTGTTTTATGGATGCTGCTTACTGTTTCGGTACTGATGACATTATATATGCCCGGCAAGGCTGGTATCATACTGGTACTTTCAGCCGCTGCAGGTTTTTTTCTGAACATGATCTTCCACGTTTTCTTTACACTAAAAACAGGCATCTATTCACCCGGGACAGTAACGGCATGCCTTTTTTTTACGCCGGTCTCCTTATTTATCTTTTATCTTGCCGGAAGGGAAGGGTTACTTAGCTTAACAACTTTTATATTATCCATAGTGCTTGGACTGGCCATACTTCCCGTAGTGATTACTATCGTGCATAATGTCATTGATAGAGGCATAAGCTTTAAAACTCTGATAAAAAAAATAGTCATGTTTATGCTTCTGCCGTTTTTCACTGTTTCTGTAGCAATGATTTTATTTGGCAGGGAGACAGTAAACACGTTTATGATATATACCAGTCCTGTAATATTATTACCATTGTTTTTTAAAATACTTAAAATATTCAGGGAGAAGAAGAAATCAAATACGACATTATAACAATAGGCAGTGGATTGGGAGGACTGCTTTCCTCAGTTTTACTGGCTAAAGAAGGTAAAAAAGTATTATTGCTGGAACAGCACCGCATTCCCGGTGGCTACTGCACTTCATATAAAAGAAAGGGTTTTATCTTTAACGTACCGTCTGTCATGAATAACATTGTAGATGGTGAATTATATGAAACTCTCAAAAATCTGGGATTATTTGATGAGATTGAATGGGTAGAACTGGAAAATTTTGCAAAATATGTTTATCCCGATGTTGAGATCGTGATGCCGGCAAATGATCTGGAGGGTTGTCAGGAAAATTTTAACAGGGCTTTCCCTTCTGAAAAAGCAGCCATTAACAGGGCTTTTTCAGATATGGCCCGATTACAGAAGGACATATTTTCTTCGCAGCAGACAGGAAGATCAATAAAAGAGATGATCTCATTTGTTACTACTGTTCCAAAGCTGCTCCTTCTCTCGCGAAAAAGTTTTTATGATTATATGAGAAAATTTACCGGTAATGAAAGATTGATTGAATTATTATCCTGTTTGTGGGGATTCACCGGGTTACCATCAAAAAGTATATCGGCATTATTGATACTGATGATGTCCGGTGAATGCTATGGAAAACCGACATATTTCCCAAAAGGCGGGTATCAGGAAATTTCTGATTTTTTTGCCAGAAAATTTCTGGATTTCGGAGGTGAGATAGAATATAAGACGAGGGTCTCGAAGATTTTAATTAAAGATAAAAAGGCTGAAGGTGTTGAAACAGCCGCTGGTGAAACGTTTCATGCTGATGCTGTTGTTTCCAATGCAGACACCCGAAAGACGTTTATTGACTTTGTAGGAAGGGAGCATTTGCCGCGTAAACTTGCATTAAAAGTCGATACACATACACCGTCCGAGTCAGGTATTTCTCTGCATATCGGCACGAACCTTGATTTCTCACAGTTTGATCTTAATTACGGTAGTATCTTTTATCACGAATCCTGGGAAGACAGCAACATTTTTTTTGATAAAGCCATCAGGAACAAGTTAGATCTTGAAAAAGATAAAATCATGTACGGTATTCAGGCATCTTCAGTATTATCTGAAAGACTGGCTCCAAAGGGGATGAACACCCTGCATATATTATTATTTCCGATAAGGCATGGTTATAAGAATAATTTTAACGTAATAGACGGGAAGAGGGGAGAAGAATACAGATCAGTGAAAGATGAGCTGTCTGATTTATTAATCAGAAAAGCCGAAAAAATAATCCCCGGATTATCAGGATCAATTGTTGTAAAAGAAATGTCAACCCCATATACTTTTGAGCGCTATACCGGAGCGACCAATGGCGCGTGGTATGACGGTGTAACCTCGATTAACCAGTCGTTCCAGAAACCTTCCTGTAAAACACCTATCCGTAACCTCTATCTTACCGGGACTAAAGCGCTGGGCGGAGGAGGGATGCCCCCTGCCTTAAGGGGCGGCATTGATACTGCGGAAACTATCTTAAAAAAATAAGGAGATTTAACTACTGAAATCTCCTTATGAACCATTGTATCTTTATGAGTGTTACTTATTTTAACTGCGGCGCCCTGTGCATAAATGTTTTTTGAAAATAATTGTCAGAGGTGTCCTGAACTTTCATATTGCTGTATTCCATGATAGTCATTTCTGACGTCTTTATTGCGTCATGGATCTCCTGGATCATCGGTCTCTCTCTCCCCTGTACATTTTTATAACCTTTATAATAAATTGTCTTAAGGATTCTCCCTGCCAGGGTGTAAAATTTAGCTTTGACCAGTTTTTTGCTGTCTCTCTTCATCCATATCTCTATACTGCCGTAGGCGGCGCCTTTTGATTTGGCTTTGAGGTTCAGCTTTAACAGTTTTTCCTTGCCTGTATTGTCGTCCTCTACTGATACCGCGTCATAATCAACGCTGTACACAACCCTTGATACATCGGCATTTGAGACCTGACCTAACAATTGCTGAGCAGGAGATATTCTTATAGGCTTTTTTGTGCCGGGGAAATATATCCACATATTGTTTTCTACCATGAGTATTACCCGTCCCTTTTGCGAAGCAGGATATTTGTATATAGCGAGACTCTTAATGGCATCTTTGACTCGGGTAACGAGAATATTTGTTGTGGATTTATCACCTTTCTTATATGTTACTTTCACTTCCTGGGTAAATGTCTTGCCGGGCGCCCTTGTCTGATCGGCAATCCTGAGAAGTTCTGCAGGAGAAAGTTTTCCAGTTGTAACAGCAGGCTCTCTCACGGTTGGTTTCTGTACAGGCACAGATGCTTTTTTACGCACGGGAACAGGTTTTGCTGCTGGTTTCGGTACTGGTTTCGGTACTGGTTTTGCCACAGGTTCTACCACAGGTGCCGGTGCTTTCTTTTTTACAGGCGGTTTTTTACGGGCCTTTTTGCGGGCAGGGACTGTTTTCGGCGCACCGGGAGCAGCATTTACTTCACCTGATTCACGGCTCTCTCCTGTTACCACGAAATAATAGGTTTTTCCATTGGTGAGGCCGGTCCATGTGTAAGAGTTTGAGGTTGTGGTCTCCCACTCCTTAAAATATTTTTTTGATACTCCGGGCGATGTGTTCATATAAATGCTATAACTGCCGGCTCCCGGAATACTGTCCCATATTAATGTGACCTCACCATTACCTGCCTGCGCCCTGATATTTGCGGGGGTCTCCATTTCCAGCGATTTTTCAGAGGAAATAATCTGAACAGGATTCATGCTTATCATCCCGGAGTCTATAATCTGCCCCGGAATAATAGATGCATCCTGCAATGATCCCTCGTAGAGCTTTGTATTATCCGCACTTAAACCTTCAAGGGTTACAGTCCTGTTTTCTCCTGCAGGCACTCCATGTATACCATAGATTTCTCCGCTTCCGCCCATAAATCTGAAGTCACGGGAAATTGTTTCACTATCAAAAGCTGAAACGGTCATTCTGATAGTGACTAATTCAGCTTTTACATCGTCCGGCCATTCTGCCTGAGCAATGATCGAACCTGACTCAACGGTGTCCCTTTCAGGCATTGTCTCGGGTCTTGTTGCATTCTTGTTAGACAGAGTGCAGCCTGAAAAAATAAAAAATGATAGTATGATTAATGCTGAATAATTAAATATTTTCATTTCTTAATGACTCCTTACAGTGACCTGTTTATAATGAGAAATAATACTTAAGCACCAGACTTACTTCACTACCCCAGAACATCATGCCAAACTCCTCGTCATCATCACCGCTATACAATGTTGCAGATAATCCGGCAACAAAATTATCCCCTACTTTATAATCTACAGACGGAAACGTGAGAAAACTCTTATCAGCTGTATTTACTATGAATACCAGTTGACCATCCAAATTATTTATCAGGGAGGAATTGCTGATTCTGAAGAATACATAGTGTTTTCTCATTTCTCTGACCTGTACTATATTATTTGCCTCGGCCAGATTGCTGGTTGCAAGATCTTTAAAGAAATCATTTCTGTAAGCATCTTCATTATATTTTATAAATTCAACAATTTCATCCCATTCGTCCTCACTGTAACCATCACCATTATAAATGTATTCGAGTATAATATTTGTACCGTCCCCTAATGTATAACTCCCTCCAAGGACTACATGGGGAAAAACATCTTCATCATCATCAGTATCGGAAATTTCAAATTCTCGTGGAGAAAAATCATCGCCCTGACTTAACACTTTTAGTTCCTTATTGCGGCTTCCCCACCTGAACGCGCTTTCTACATGAAGAACAAGGTTGTCGCTGACAGTGCTTGATATATCAAAACCAACACCCGGTATTTCTCCGTGAAAATAATGAAGCGACATATCTGAATTGAGAGATTCAGCAAACAGGTTCCCCCTCATGAGAAACCTGCTGTCATCATCCTGTAAATCGTCTATTTCAGGAGCGTAATTTGCACTCAGCGTTAAGTTACTTAAAAAGGCCTCTCCACCGATCAGATAATTACCTTCCCGTTCTACTCTCCTTTCCTCTTCTCTCTTGGTAAAATCAACTTCCTTGTCTTCACCCATAAAGTCTGTCGGGTTCTCACCATAAGCTACAACATCTCTGAGGTTCCTCTTTCCAATATAGAAGAAGTACTTCTCCCCGATACCCATATCAAAGTACACGTCATCAGTAAACCAATCAAAATCTTCATTATTTTCTTCCATGAAAAATGTAGGCCTTGTCTGTGAGATGAACTTGACATTCTCATAGTAGAGATTCACGTTGAGTCTGCCATAAAACCGGTTTGTCCAGTCAGAGAATTGAATAATTTCATTATCAGGGTTAATTAAATTATCATCTTTAATATTAAAAAAAGATGGCTGCTCATACATTACACCGCTAACTTCGTAATTGATTTCCTGGGAATGAACATTCGGAGTAATGAAAAATGCCTGACTTCCCATTATAACTATTAAATAAATTATCAGACATTGTAATCTCATATAGTATTCCCTCCCGCGTTAAGTATTAACATATCAGATTAGTTACCGGTAATATCATTTATATAACATTATCTAGACATAATGAATAGCATCAACTATTTTTAATCTTGAAGCCTTTATGGCCGGGTATACTGAAGATAAGACTGATACCAGGACCGTTAAGATAAATGAATAAATGAGAACCTCAGGGACAATCAGTATGTTTGTGATAAAGCTCACTGTCATACCTGGCGGCGGCATAATTTCAATACCACCACTCAAGTTTATTAATTGAGCTGCAATAATTCCGAAAATAATTCCAAGAATTCCCCCTATAATTCCTATTAATACACCTTCTATCAGGAACAGTTTTGTTATACCCCACCGTGTAGTCCCGATGGCCCTGAGCGTGCCTATTTCCTTGACTCTTTCAAAGACAGACATGCTCATGGTATTTGCTATACTGAAGAAGACAATGATGCCGATGATTATCTTCATTACATCGAATATGCCATCATAAAGATTCACCACTTTATGATAAAAATCTGCCAGTTTGTCCCATGTCTGCAACTCAAGGCCCAGGTCTTTATCTTCGATAACATCCTGAAAGAGAGGGACTACTTCGTCAACATCTTCAGTATTATCCAGAAGTACTATTATCTTTTCTGCTGATTGTGTATTTATAATCCTCTGAACGAACTTTGACGGCAGTTTTATGAATACCTCGTCATACTCTTTTGTGCCGGTCGAAGCAACACCAACGATCTGAAAATCCGCCGCGTTAATAACACCGTCTAAAGTAGTGGTAAGCAGCGTCACATAATCCCCTACCTTGGCCCCCAGCGCTTTCATAAGCCCGACCCCGATTATACCCGCATCTTCCATATCAGATGAAAGCTGCACACCATCAACGATGGATTCAAAATAACTCATTTCCTCTTCTCTTTCAGGATCAAAACCTATACCTCTGCAGGCAAGAGTTTTATCTCCTGTGCTTACGAGACCTGAAAAGGATAACCTGTTAGATATCATTCTCATATATTTTACCTGAGGGAAATCAGCTATAGCCTGTTCAACAGCTGCCGGGTCCTCTATAAGGTATTTGCCCGGATTTGCGGCAGCATTTTCCATATATCCCTCTTTGTACAGCTGTATATGGCCGAGTTGGGTGTTTATTACAATTTCGCGAAGACCCCAGTATGAATATTCAACATACCCTCCGAATACAATAATGGCTATTGACCCGGAGATGATAGCCAGAAATGTTATAGCTGTTCTTCTCTTGTTTCTGAAAATATTGCGAAGTGCCAGAAATATATCTTTCATATCTCTAATCTCCCATCCACCATGTTATATATCTTTTTCGCATATTTTTCGATCTTTGGATCATGAGTAGAGAATATAAACGTGGTCTTGTGTTCATCATTCATCTTTTGCATTAAATCAAGTATCTCTATGCCTGTTTTCGTATCAAGATTAGCGGTAGGCTCATCGGCCAGCACCATCTTTGGACCTGTAACAAGGGCCCTTGCAATGGCAACCCTCTGTCTTTGTCCGCCGGAGAGTTCATCCGGTTTATGCTTGCTGAATTCCTCGAGGCCGACTTCTTTTATAATGGAGGCAGACCTCTCAACTCTTATGTTTTTGGCAATCCCCTGAATCACGAGGGGGTATTCAACATTTTCAAACGCTGTTAGAACGGGTATCAGGTTGAAACTCTGGAAGATAAAACCTATAGACCTGTTTCTTAGCCCCGACATCTCAGCATCGCTGAACTTTGTTACATCATTGCCCATAATAGATAACTTTCCCGATGAAGGGATATCAATGCAGCCGATCAAATTAAGAAGAGTTGATTTTCCGCTTCCTGAGGGACCACAAACGGAAATGAATTCTCCCTCTTCAACTTCGAGGTCTATACTTTTGAGCGCCTTTACCTCAACTTTGCCAAGCTGGTAAACCTTCACTACATTCTCAAGGAAAACCATATGGGGGGCCTGCATAACAACAGTTCCGGCTTCAGTCGACTCACCGACACCGACAACCGTTTCATCTAAAGCGGGACTCGTAACTTCTATAGTAGTTTCGCCCAGTTTTATGACATCACCTTCATTAAGATTTCCCTTACCCTTAATCCTTGATTCATTGACAATAACCCCGTTTGTGCTTTTAAGGTCTTCAATAACAAGAGTTCCATCAGGCTTAAACAGGATTCTGGCATGTTTCCGGGACACATTGCTGTCTTTTATTAACAGGTCGTTTTCATCGCTTCTTCCCAGACTATATGTCCCAGGTTGAAGGTTAAATTCCCGTGTTTCCTCTCCTGGCTCGCTGATAATTAATATCATTAACATATTCTCCCTAATTCGAAAAGCCGTTTGCCATCATTATCTCTATTATTTATCCGGAAAACATCTGTATACGGCCTTGTCTTCCCGGAGGACTTCTATTAAATCCTCTTTTGTGCTCTTTTCCCCCAAATAGAATCAGGAGATGCTTCTACAGCTTTTTTATAGTACGACTGTGAAAGGGCTTTATCTCCTTCAGAGTAAAAAATCTTGCCGAGCTTGAAATACACCTGCGCCTGTCCGGCCTTATTAAGAGCTTCCGGCGATGCAGTTATCACTTTTTCAATATGAAGCAAATCTATCTTAGTGTATTTTCGCCGTTTAAAAAATTTGGGGAGGCCGGAACTGTTGTTTGCCCTTACCATTCTCACCATTACATGATCAGGCTCCTTCATAATCGCTTTGTCAATCATACCTGCTCCCCTGTTTACAAAGCGCATTTTTCTGTCTATCTCTTTTGCATCTCTTCCTTTCATGGTAGTACAGCTTCCATAAAGGGCCTGGTGGAAGCCTGTTTCAGAAATGCCGCACAATCATTTGCTACACCTTTCACCTTTGCATGGGCTATATTATGATACGCTATACCACGTTTTATTATCGTCTCTATGTCTTTGGGGTTTTTATCAAGAATCCCCTCAGTTTCATCAAGTATACTGTTAAGATCGCTCTTGTCATCGTTTCCGAGAAGTGCGCCATAATCTGTTTCTCCGTATCCCAAAGTCACAAGGTTCAGAATAAAAAAAATTACCAGACTTATATACACCGGTTTCTTATAATGAATTTTTAAAGTCATGATTTCTTGCACTCCTTTCATTTATTAATTAGATATAAATTATTAAATGCTAATTACTTTTTATCATACATTTGCATGTTTATCCATATATTATTTTTCTTTTGCCCTGACATGGTAAAGTAGCGCTTCAGCTATTGATTCGTAACTGGATTCGATATTGTAAGCGGTACCTGAATCAATAACCTTTTTTGCCAATCGCAATGCAAGAGGATCTCTCTGACCGATTTCCTCACCCCATTGCTGTGCCCGCGACATAATTTCACCTGAACTTACCACTTCAGTGACCAGTCCGGCATTCAGGGCATCCTCAGCATTCCAGACCCGTCCCCCAAGTATCAGCTCTTTTGCCTTTGTTGTGCCCACTACTTTTGGCAGTCGATGAGTACCTCCAGCAGCCGGAATTAATCCGATTTTAGTTTCAGGGAAAAAAAAGCGGGCATGATCAGAACAGATACGCAAATCGCATGCAAGGGCAAGCTCTAATCCACCGGCAACAGCAGCCCCGTTGATTGCAGCAATGGTAACTTTGGGATAAGAGGCAACTGCAGCGAATATTTTTGAACTCTTTAAATTTAACGCATCAGAATAATCTTTATGCTGCATCTCATTAAGATCAGCCCCAGCACAAAATGAACGGCCACCTGCTCCGGATATTACCAGAACTGAAATGTCGTTATCATCTACCATCTGTTCCAGGGCAGTCCCAAGTTCAGTGAGAACAGCCTGATTATAGGCATTGGCCTTTTCAGGGCGGTTAATCTCTATATAGCCGACAGTCTCTTTTTTGTGTGTACGTATAAGACCGGCATTTATATCAGGATGATTATTGCTCATTTAGTGGTTATACCCGGGAATTTTTGAAAAATTATTTACATTGTAAATCCTGTAATTTCCGTCAATAAATTTTGCAAGTTGAGAAAGGCTTTTGCTCATTCCGCATTCAACAAACAGGTCTACGTCTAACTCCAGCATTTTCTGCATTGTTTTGTACCAGTTGATGCTGTGACTCACATTAATAAGCAGTTCATCTCTTATGTCCTGTGCTGTTGACAATACCTTCTGATTGACACATGAAACGATCTTGATAACAGGAGGTTTTATATCAATATCAGAGAGGACATCCCTGATCTTATCTGATGAGTTGTTTGTGAACTTTGAATGATACGGAAGAGTAATCGGAAGCATTTTTGTGTTGAGGGCCTGTTTTGATCACATGTTCATTGCTTATATCTATTATTTCAATATCTTTTGCATTGTCACTGATAAGACTGGCTACAGTATCATAGGTCAGGCCCACGATAACCCCCATCCCATACCGTTGTTTATTTATGCAGCCAAGGGCAGTGTTATATGTGTTGTGCATGAGTAATAATCCTTCTTCAAAAGATAACGCCCCGGCATGAAAAAGGGCTGAAAATAATCCCATGCTGTATCCTGCCAGATAATCAGGAACAATATTCTGTTTTTTCATAACAGTGGAAACAACGCCGCTGTTTATATAACAAAAATAGTGTGCCTGCAGCTCGTCTTCGATAACGCCTTCGGTCATTTCTTCAAAACGATGTGAATCAATCGGAACATGCCTTGATGCCAGTGATGATAATTCATTCACTTCGTTCTGAAACAAGGAAAGCTTACCTGTAAATTTCATGGCAAAAGCTGGGAATACAAACCCTATTTTATTATTGTTCATTATATGATCATACAGTCATTGTTGCCTTGCTAACCTTTTGCTGTTATTTATCAATAAGACTACCTGAAAGATAACAAATTCTTCATTATAGTCTGAATACGTTTCCCCGATTACTGC
>CALZMZ010000061.1:20273-20813 GCA_945788685.1 Thermodesulfovibrionia bacterium
TTATTTTTTCTAAGATGTTCTTTTGCATACCCGTGCAGCAGCACATCATACTGATCAAGGTCAGGACCAGCGAACAGGAGTTCAATGTCTTTCCATGAAATATCACTGTTGGTCCAGCTTACGCCAAGAGCTTTGAAAAACGCCTCCTTGCAGGAAAAGCTCAGGGCAAATCTTACCTTTTTATCGCCGTATATATTGTTTAACTCACGTTCCGTACAATAGTTTTTTAAGAAAGATACATCATCAACGTACGTATTAAAACGTGACAGTTCTTCAATATCAATTCCACAACCAAAGACCTCTTGCATTATCAGATCCCGATATCAATATAATCAAGCAGTCCTCATATATGAAACTGATCCGCACGTGCAATAAGATGCGGACCTGGTTTTCTAGAAAAAGTGAACTGACAGTATTTCGACTTATTCTAATTCAGATATCTTCTCTCCATGTTCAATAATCAGCAGTATGAGACCTACTACTTTTCCAACAGTATCAGCAGGATGCTTCATTACATATTTCCCGATTGATTCCACCCCA
>CALZMZ010000062.1 GCA_945788685.1 Thermodesulfovibrionia bacterium
ATTAATCACCATTTTACTGTTTGTCGTTATCGCTGTTATGGCAAATCTCTTCATTACGAAACTGATCAAAAGAATCACCGGTTTTACCAGAACAGATGTAGACGACAGGATAATAGAACTCATCCATAAACCTCTGTTCTTCACAGTTCTGCTTGTGGGTATCGTCCTCTCGATCTCTTACCTTGAACTGCCGCAGAAGGCGATTTTCTTTATACGCGGCCTCATTCACAGCGCCGTTATCATTATCTGGATTTTTACCATAGTGAGAATATTTAATGTGTTCTTCGAGCACATCCTTCGGAAGCAGACCGACGTTACCGGGCTGCGTAAGGATGTAGTACCGTTTGTTGAGAATCTGTTTAAAATTGTGATAGTTGTCTCAGCGCTAATGGCGCTGTTCTCTATCTGGAAAGTCAACATCACTCCGCTTCTCGCCTCTGCAGGTATTGCGGGTGCGGCTGTTGCCTTTGCCGCAAAGGACACATTGGCAAATTTCATTGGGGGGATCAGCCTCTTTGCGGACAAGCCGTTTAAAATCAGGGATTACATTATTCTCGACCAGGGGGAACGAGGTGAAGTCGTGGAGATTGGTATCAGGAGTACAAGAATTAAAACGAGAGACGATATCCTGATAACCATTCCCAATTCCATTATCGCCAACACAAAGATAATCAACGAAAGTGCGCCCGTGCCAAAATTCAGGATAAGGATACCTGTGTCTGTTGCATACGGGAGCGATATTGACCATGTGGAACAAGTCCTCCTTGACATTGCCGCAAAAAATACCGGGGTCGTCAGTGACCCTGAGTCAAGGGTGAGGTTCAGGACATTCGGGGATTCGTCTCTGAACCTTGAACTATTGTGTTGGACAAAAGAACCGGCATTAAGGGGACGCACTCTGCACGAATTAAATTCTGCTATTTACAAAACATTCAATGAAAAGGGAATAAGGATTCCTTTCCCGCAGCGTGATGTTTATCTTCATAATAACGGAACGTAAAATATACTCCGTGGTGATAACCAGGGTGAGGTCTTTCATCATTACAAATCTGTCAATAATATAGATCAGAACCTGAAGAGTAAATTATAACGGCAGGTGATGGGTTGCAGGTAATAGGGGATGGGATAAATAAAACAGTTTCAGCCGCTTGAAAAGCTTGAACCGTTTGAACCGCTTGAACCGTTTAAACGGACGATAAGTCGTTTATACTATTAATAATTAGACAATCAGTTGTACGTATAGACTGCCGGATTGCAATGGGGGATACTTTTTACGATGAGTAAGAACAATGTAATCGCGCCTTATTTGTTGATCTTTTTTATCATTATCTTCACATGGGCAGACACATACCTATCTGTTGTTCATGCCGAACCAGTGGGAAAAATAAACATCGTTGGCTCAAAGACACGGACGGATGTACTCAGTTTTTTTATGGATACAAAAGAAGGGGAAGAGTTTGATCCGGCCAGGTTTGCAAATGATATTCAGAGGCTTAAAAACACGGGACTTTTTTATGACATCTCCGGTGACATTCAGGAAAAAGACGGGCGCATGAACATCACACTTTCTTTGACCAACAAGGTTTCATTGATTCCCATATTTAAATTCAAGCAGGGCGGGGGCACTTCTGTTTTAACTCTCGGTGCGTATGAAGTAAATTTTTTGGACCGCATGCTTGAAATCGGGGCCCAGTATGAACGAATGTCAGGTAAAAACGGTTTTGTAGCATGGTTTCGGCACCCCTACTTTTTCTCGAACATGAACCGGGTCGGCGTTGAAATATACGATCACATCTTTACTCTCCCTTTACTCACCCATGAAGGGGAAGAAGAAGCTTTTTTTGATAATGATCAGTCACAGTGGACCATGTTTATCGAAAGACGGGTCAACGGGAACTTTCTGGCCGGACTTGCGCTCAATTATTATACCAACACATTCACGCCGGACAATTCCACAGCGGATAAAACAACGCGCAATACTCAATTTAACACAAAACAGGAATTGCATGATGGAACGACCATCTCAGCTGGGCCCAGCGTGGTTTTGGGGCAAATCAATACTGAGCGGTTTTATGTTAAAGGCACAACACTTGCGTTTCATGCGGAGATTGCAGAAAATCTCCTTGGTTCAGATTTCAGCTTTGTCAAAGGGCTCATTCATTTGACCTCGGCTTTCCACCCCTGGGAAAGAGTAAATATTGCAACCCAGTTCAAGCTTGGGTCAAAAACAGGCAACGAATTTCAGCACAAATTCTATCTCGGCGGCCTGGAAAGTTTACGCGGTTTTTTCGATGGTCAATTCAGGGGGGAGCATATGTGGGTGGCCAACATCGAATCTGGACGGGTTTCGCTCCCCGTTTGTCAGCTATGGAATGGGCTTCCGATTCATTCTTCCGAGAATTTATCGCGCTGTATTGCGCATAGACGGGGCCAGAACACAGGAGCCGTCTGAGGGTTTTGGATTTAATTTTGGGTTACAGCAATTCTTTTAAAACCCCGTGAATGATTGTCCCCGCATTGACTGATGGATTATAGCATGTTGAGTTGAATGTACGTCTCTATATTTATTGATATTCCAATCTGAGATCGCAAAGATTCTTTTTTGCTTATGACGGCTCTTCAGTCAGTAACAATCTGGGTGTGTGGGGTATCTTTACAGGCTGTTGAAAAACTCCATTTATATATTTTATCATCCTTTGCCGTCATTCCCGCGAAGACGGGAATCCAGTTCCTTGATAGAATCCCCCGTATTCAAGGGGACTTTTTATTGGAAAAAAGTCAGACTATAAGATCTTATTCACATGTTTTTTCCCAATATTTACATGATAAAATTCACTTATACGCAGATATAAGATGATTTTGATAGATGCTGGAACTATCAATATTGTCTGAGTATCAATGGTTTTATCTCAGGGCTAATATTCTCATTCATCCCCTCTTCTCAATAATTTCCCATCTGACAGGACTTTATTGATAAATCTGTAAAGGTTACGTCAGAATATGGGACATCAATCTATTGAATTTATCCCTTGATAGAGGAAGACTTCAGGGACATGCATTAAGAATAAAGCGCATTTTTTTATCTGCTTTTCGATTCAGGCATGGATAGCAGATAATTAATAAAGAATTTAAAGGGGAAGAACGTATGAAATTATTACATGTGGTTATCTTTATATTTTTCAGTCTTACTGTTTTTCATGTAACAGGTGCCGCAGCTGAAAACAGGGCAGGGGCTGTGTCTGTATCACCGCTCATAGGCGGCTATATTTTTGATTCTGATCAGTCCATTAAGAGTGATCCTGCTTATGGCATTGTGCTGGGATATAATATTACCGAACGCATCGGCATTGAAGGGGCCTTTAATTATGTGGATACAGAATTGCAGTCATCGACCCTCTCAAACAGTGTGCGTGTGTATGTCTACCGGCTCGATGGTCTCTACCATTTTATGGCTGATAAAGATGTATTACCCTATATTGCGGTTGGAGCAGGAGCACTGACACTTGATGTGGACGGCGTTGGTGATGACACTGCAATGCTGGTCAATTACGGGGCAGGAATAAAATTTTTCCTCACCGAATCTTTGGCTGTCAGGGCAGGGGTACGGCATATCATATTTTCTGACGAAAAATATCATAACATTCTCTACAAGCTCGGACTCTCCTATCTCATCGGAGCAAAACCCGGAAAAGCAGCCCCGGAGCCCATACCAATGGATGGCGATGGTGATGGCGTGAATGACGATATAGATCAATGCACGGGAACTCCCCTGGGTGCAGTGGTTGATCCAACCGGCTGCCCGCTGGACAGCGATAGAGACGGTGTGAATGACGATAAAGATCAATGCACGGAAACTCCCCTGGGTGCGGTGGTAGATTCAACCGGCTGCCCGCTGGACAGCGATAGAGACGGTGTCTATGATTATATGGATAACTGTCGCGGAACTTCAACGGGTATTAAGGTCGATACATCCGGATGTCCTTTGCCGATTAAAGAAAAAGTCTCTATTGAAATGAATGTAGAGTTTGATTCAAATAGTGCAATCGTGAAGAATGCATTTCATGATCATATGGAGAAGGTATCTAATTTTCTCAAAACCTATCCGGAGGCTATTGCTGTTATTGAGGGCCATACTGACGGCGCAGGAGATGACCGGCATAACCTGCAACTTTCTCAACAGAGAGCTGAAAACGTCTTAAAACATCTTGTGGATTACGGTATTCATCCATCCCGGCTGAAGGCTGAGGGATACGGTGAATCTCGCCCGATTGCTGACAACAGCACGGAAGAGGGAAGACAGAAAAACCGCAGAGTTGTTGCGGTCATTTCAATAATTATTGAGAAAATGCCATGATCCATCGTAAAACTTGCGGAGGCTCTGTTTTTGATGGAATGTTTTACCCGGTTACCCTCAATTTACTGACGAATACAAATTAACGAAAAAATGATTTTTATTTTATCTTCATCTTTTCATCACACATATGCGCTAATTTACTGAAATTATATGTTTTTGAATACTCAGCACATAAAAGGTATGGGACCAGTTTCACTGTGATATACTTTATCCATAGGAGGTGAATATTGTGTATAGACAAGTAATAAAACCATATCATCTTATCACCATTGTTTTTCTCTGTGTTTTTGCAGTGACATTTATTCTTGTGGCAGATTATTCATTTGCTCAGAGAGAAAGAAGAGGTGATGACTCTTCCCGAGCCAGAAGACAGCAGGACAGAAATAGTGATGACTCTTCCCGTGTGAGCAGACGGCAGGGAAGAAGGGATGATGATTCTTCCCGTGTCAGAAGACAGCAGGACAGAAGAGGTGATGATTCTTCCCGTGTGAGCAGACGGCAGGGAAGAAGGGATGATGATTCTTCCCGCGTAACCCGTCACAGAAGCAAAAGACGCGTTATCTCCCCTCGTGTTACCCGTCACGGGCATGTTGTTCGCAAGCTTCCCCGGGGTTACAGAAGAGTCTGGCACAAAAGCAAACCATACTTCTATTATAGTGGTGTATTCTACTCGCCGGGTCCATCCGGATTTGTTGTCGTAAGAGCCCCGATAGGGTCTGTTGTTGTCAGCCTCCCTGTTGGTTTTAGAAGAATATGGGTCAGTGGCGCATTTTATTATACGTACGGTGGAACATTTTACCGGAGAGCTCCCTCCGGGTTTGTAGTTGTTTCCGCGCCAGCAGAAGTAGTGTTGGAGGAAGAAGCCCCGGTTATTGTTCAACCGTCTGTGGCAGCTGAAGGACAGGTATCAGTAGTGGCATCCATTTTAAATGTCCGGTCTGGTCCGGATTTGAGCTATCCTCTCGTCTATCAGGTCCATAGAGGCTATATCCTGGAAATACATGGCCAATCAAGAGAATGGTTATATGTGGAACTCCCGAACGGAGAATTTGGATGGGTTATGTCTGAATTTACCTACAGAATACAGGCACCTGGAAGCGGATAACTGGATTGTCCCAGCGCGCGGAAAAAAATCGGGAAATAGCGCCATACACGTTTTCCCTTTATTCAGAATTGACTGGAATCTGACTTTTAAAATCCCAAAGCCCCCTTTAAAAAGGGGGCTCATTCGTCTGGCTATTACTGTTGACAGTGTCCTCAATGAGTGATATAAGTGATACAGAAGCATCACATTGCCCGGTTACATTTATTAACATTGCAAAAGAAAGGATATCAAGGCGATGAATTTGAAATTAACTAATTTGGAGGCGGTAGCTGTAATGACCGCATTACAGCATTACCTTAAGGAAGTAGAGAAGATGGGCGAAGAAAAAGGCGTCGAGACCGAGAAAAAGACCATTAAAGGGATTATTAGTACCATTGAGTCCATGCCCCCGGGTGAAGTTCCGTAGACCGCTAGAACAGTGTATCGGCTCAGACGAATGAAACTAATCAAGCTGTTGAAACTGATATAGCTTAAACTTATCTGGTCTAATATTTATTGATTCATAATAATGACTTCACGATATGGATGAAAAAATGACGTCACGTTTTACGCTTGAAACATATTCCGATTATATCTGACCCTGGTGCTATTTCATTACCGGGCGTATTGAACGACTGAAAAAAGAATATGAAATTGATGTGCACTGGCGGGCGTTCCCCCTGCATCCTGAAACTCCGGAAGAGGGGACCCTCCTTGAAGATCTCTTCTCCCATTTCAGCAGTGAAGACCTGAAGAAGATGAAAGACCGGCTGAAAGAAGCAGCTGACGATGCCGGGCTGCCTTTTGCTGACCGTGAAAAAACCTTTAACAGCCGACTTGCCCAGGAATTGGGGAAATGGGCTGAAAGCAATGGTAAGGGTGATCCATTTCACCACGCAGTATTTAAAGCCTTCTTTGCAGACCGGATAAACATTGCAGAAATTTCTGCGTTAAAGGATATTGCTGCCTCAGTCGGGCTCCCCCGTGATGAAGCTGATGCAGTCATTGTTAAAAGGACATGTAAAGCGGATGTGGATGAGGACTGGTCACTTTCACAAAAGAACGGCATCACTGCAGTCCCCACCTTTGTGATCAATAATGAAAGACTGGTCGGTGCTCAGCCTTATGAGGAGCTGGAAAGATTTATGGAAAAGACGGGTGTGAAGAAAAGGACCGTTCCATCCGCTTGAACCGCTTGAACAGTTTAACGGCTCAAACGGCTGGAACTGTTCAAGCGGTTGAAACGGTTTTTAAAAACCTGTCAGGAGATAAGAATGCCGGATTGGATAGACGCATTTATGTGGGGTCTGGTGGTTGGTTCAGGGCTTATTGCAGGGGCAGCTTTAAGCTATTTCTTTGACCTGTCACATCGTCTGCTTGCAGCTGTAATGGGTTTCGGCGGTGGGGTACTCATTTCTGTGCTTGCATTTGAGCTAATTGATGAAGCATACATCCATGGCGGATTTACATCATCAGTAACAGGGTTTATCACAGGTGCAGTACTGTTCAGTACTGCTAACTGGGTCCTTTCCAAAAGAGGAGCCAAACACAGAAAGCGCTGTTCGGTGTGCATCGTTAATCTTGGCGAACACAAAGCAGTAGGCAATGAACTTGCCATTGCAATTGGTTCTATTATTGATGATATACCTGAAGCCATTATCGTAGGCATAGCTCTGGCCGGAGGCGTTACGATTGGTAAGGCTGTTTTGATCGGATTTTTTCTGGCAAATATCCCTGAAGGTCTTGCCAGTGCATCAGGCATGAAAAAATCGGGTCGTTCCGCACAGTATATATTTGGTGTCTGGGGCGGGATAACGTTACTGACAGGATTCGCCGGTATGCTCGGTTATTCTGTATTCGGCGGTTACCCGGACACAGTAATTGCATTTATAACTGCTCTGGCTGCAGGAGGTATATTGTCGATGGTTGCTGAAACAATGATCCCGGAAGCATTTGAAGAAGCTCAATCATTTATAGGCCTTATAACTGCTTCAGGATTTCTTGCTTTTTTTCTTCTTATGAAAACAGGGTGGTAAATTACGGGAAGGAACGTTTCAGCCGGTTGAACGGCTTAATATGCTTGAATAGTTTAAGGGCTGATACAGTTTAAGCTGCTGGAACATTGTCCCTAAATCCATTCGTCCTTTAATTTCTTTATTATGAACTGCTGGAGACTGGAAGTGATGAGTGACTGCTGGCAGGAAAAAGACTTTATTTGGACATACAGACTAACTGTCATAGATCCTCGTTACATTAAATTATCAATAAAGTTGATTCAGCCCGCACGGTAATTTTGATTAAATAATAATTGACAGATCAGACATATTGTTCTATTTTAATAGTTAAGAACCATCCCTGCATCTTGCGTTCAGATATTTTAATGGTCATGTCGAGCAGAGTATAACAAAAGCAAAAATTGTGAATACAGAAGGTTGTATAGAAGAATTTATCATGATAAATTAATTATCAAACATAAAAGGAGATATATAATGAGGAGCGTTCTTTCCGGAATGTATAAATTTTCCATTACGCTGTATGGACTTTTTATTATGCTTTTAATGATAGCCGGCTGCGGCAGTAATTCCGGAAGCTCTGCGCATCTGGCCTCTGACACGGGCTCTGTAACTTTTAGCATTGTGATGAGTGATTCTTCATCGAGGAAGGGGGGTAATCTTTCGAATGCAGTAATTGATTGTTCAACTGAGGGCATAGCAGAAATTGAAGCTGAAATTTATGATCAAAGTGACAATCTGCTTAAGGCAGGCGGCCCGTGGGCTTGTAATGCTCATGAGGGGACTATCACAGAAGTTCCTGTCGGGAGTAATCGGTGGCTGAAAATTACTGGTAAAGATTCTGGCCAGGATGTCAGATACAGAGGCATAACAACAACTCCTTTCACAGTAACAACAGGTCAGAATAATATTGGACAGATTACCTTGAATCCGCTTTTCAGCACTCAGCAAAAGAAAATTATTGCTTCAGATGCAGAAGATTTTGACAGCTTTGGCGAGTCCGTATCAATCAGTGGTGACTACGCGATCGTTGGAGCAGACCTGGAAGATGAGGGAGCTGCCGATGCAGGGGCAGCATATATACTCTATAGA
Source organism: Thermodesulfovibrionia bacterium (assembly GCA_945788685.1). GTDB lineage: Bacteria > Nitrospirota > Thermodesulfovibrionia > UBA6902 > UBA6902 > CALZJD01. Next base: position 8,543 of record CALZMZ010000062.1, read on the forward strand.
AATGAAGGCGGCAGTGATCAATGGGGACGAGTTTACAAAGTAGTGCATGTGCAGGAAGATGCTGGTTTTGGATTGTCCGTGGCAATCAGCGGTGACTATGCGATCGTTGGAGCATGGGGCGATGATACAGGAGGCACCGATGCAGGGGCAGCATATATATTCTACAGAAATCAGGGTGGTGCTAATCAATGGGGTGAACAAAAAGCCATTACTGCTGAGGATGTTGAGGCATCTGACAGATTTGGCGAGTCCGTATCAATCAGCGGTGACTACGCGATCGTTGGAGCATGGGGAGAGGATACAGGAGGCACCGATGCAGGGGCAGCATATATATTCTACAGAAATCAGGGTGGTACTGACCAGTGGGGCCAGGTTGCCAAACTCACTGCTACCGATTCGCAGGCAGATGACGTGTTTGGCTTGTCCGTGTCAATCAGCGGTGACTACGCGATTGTTGGAGCACCAGGAGAGGATACAGGAGGCACCGATGCAGGGGCAGCATACATATTCTACAGAAATCAGGGTGGTACTGATCAATGGGGTCAGGTTTTCAAACTCTATCATTCAGAGATAAATGCCGCCCTTGGCGTTTCCGTCTCAATCAGCGGTGACTATGCGATCGCTGGAGCATCCAACGATGATGTAGGCAGCTTAATTGATGCAGGCGCAGTACATATATTATACAAAAATCAAAACGGTACTGGTCAGTGGGGTGAACAAAAAGCCTTTACTGCTGAGGACGTTGAGGCATCTGACATCTTTGGCTTTGCAGTCTCAATCAGCGGCGACTATGCGATCGTTGGAGCACCAGGAGAAGATACAGGAGGCAGCGATGCAGGTGCAGGATATTTATTCTACAGAAATCATGGTGGTACTGATCAATGGGGCCAGATTGCCAAACTCACTGCTTCCGATGCGCAGGCACTGGACTTCTTTGGCTGGTCAGTATCGATAAGCGGTGACTATGCAATTGTTGGAGCAGACGAAGAAGATGAAGGAGCTTCCGATGCAGGTGCAGGTTATATCTATTACTAATATGTGCTGATTGAGTTAAGTATGTGCTAAGAGACAACAGAACAGGGGCTATCCTTGAAATTGTCTTAACAGCAGGTACCGGGTGAGTGGTAACAGGTCATGGGGAAAACTTCAATTTTTTTCCATACCAACAGATTCTGCTGTAATCAGCCTTTCAAAAAAGTATCAACTGCCTGAATTGCCTGAACTGATCGAACAGTTTAACGGCTCAAGCGTCTGGAACGAATCAAGCAGTTGGAACCTTATTTCCTTGCGATGTATACGACATGCCTGTTCCCCCTTGCCGGTCGATGTTTGTTAAAGGAAAATCCGGCATGAACAAGGCGCCTTTCAAAGGCCCTGTCCGGGTCTTCAGACCAGACGGCAAACACACCTCCGGGCATCAGGGCTGAGCCGCTCATTTCCAGGGCAGTGTCACCGTATAAATGATCACCTCTCTCTTTTGCAGCCTCAAAAGGTCCCTCATAGAGATCAAGAATAATGGCATCAAACCGATTATCTTTACCATTCACTGCACTATTTCGGATTATAGATGAAACATCTTCAATCTTAATAATAACCCTGGGATCCTTCACTGCACCGCTGGTAACAGAGGCAATGGGGCCGCGACACCATTTTACTACTATGGGATTAAGTTCAGCCACAACAACCTGTGCGTTGTCGGGAAGTTTATCGAGCGCCGCTTTCAGGGTACAGCCCATCCCCAGTCCACCGATGAGCACCCTGGGATTTTTTTTATTGCCCATGCAATCGCAGGCCAGCTTTGAAAGCAGTATCTCGGACCTGTTGGCATGGGAATTCATCAGCACACGTCCGTCTATGGTTATAAGAAAATCAGAACCGTTTCTTTGTCGGAGTTCAAGAACACCATCAATGGTATCAGCGCTGTCAATAGTTTTCCATGGTTTGGACATACTTCATGTCTCCTTTGTCTCAACCTTACAAGTACCTTTAATTATAGCGGAAGTGGGCGGACTGTTTATTGCAGGGGGCAACGGCCGCCCGCTCCTGCAACTGCCTGAAAGGCTTGATAAAGATGGTCCCTGTCTTTATCAACCTTTATCAAAAGCTTGATAACCGTTTGAAATATAATGTATATTCTTGGTGATAGAGAAATAATGGAATAGCCTGTTATAACAGAATCAGTCATGAAATTATTGAGCTTTGACATAGAGATCTCGGATGTTTTTGAACTCGGGAAGCATGAGGACATTGAAAAGTATTCGCCATTTCATATATCAGTGGCAGCAACAGCGGTGCATGAAGGTGAGGAGCGGGTATGGTATTCAGAAGATAAGGAGGGCCGTCCTGCGTTGAACCTGACACGGGAACGTGCTCATGAGTTGCTTGAGTATCTCGATGAGATGCAGCAAAGAGAATTCAAGGTGTGTGCGTGGAATGGCTTGAGCTTTGACCTGAAATGGATCGGGCACCAGGCAGATGATATGGCCTTGGCCGCACGTATCGCCCTGAAGAGCTACGACCCCATGTTCCAGTTCTTCAATCAGGCCGGTTTCCCTGTCGGGCTGGGAAAAGTGGCAGAAGGAATGGGCATCCCACAAGAGAAACTCATGGATGGTGCGGACGCACCTAAGCAATGGCATGCAGGAAATCATCAGGAGGTAATGGACTACTGCCTTGGTGATTGCCAGATGACCAACCTCATCATTCGGGGTATACAGGAGGCCCGGCAGGTTCGATGGGTGACGGCTAAAGGACATATCAGTTCCAAACCTATGCCGCGACTCAAATCCGTCGAAGAAGTCATCCTGGAACCAGAACCCGATCAGTCCTGGATGGATAATCCGATGCTGAAGACAAAATTCTATGACTGGGTCCAGGAAGCCACAGGGACGATAATATGAATTGTGATATATCCATTATAATCGCTTGAGCCGCTTGAACTGCTTGATTCGTTTAACGGCTCAAACGACTGGAACTGTTCAAGCAGTTGGAACAATCACATATGACTCCTTTTAGTTCTCATTCAGACGTCTTCCATACTAAAACCTGCTATTATATCGATAATATATTGAGTGATATTCTATATATATGAATTACTTATCAATTGAAAAGAGTGCTGAACTGAAATCATACCTGAAGAAGTTTGATGGAAAAGGGCAGCATGTTATTGCCCTGGATATAGAAGCTGAATCCAATTTACATGTATACGGAGAAAAACTGTGCCTGACACAGATCTTTGACGGGAGAAACAGTGTAATTATTGATCCATTCAAAATCGATATTGATACCCTTAAACTTCTATTTGAGAATACCAATATCCTGAAAGTAATGTATGATGCAGGAAGTGATTTATCTTTACTCAAAAATACTGCTGGTATAGAAATAAAATCCATACTGGATTTAAGACCTGCTGTTGAACTTCTTGATTATGAAAAGAAGGACCTGCATTCAGTTATTGCTTTTGAACTCGGAATTACTCTCGAAAAGAAAAGGAAATTCCAGCAATATAACTGGATAAAAAGACCTGTGTCTGAACAGGCAATTGAGTATGCTGTGAATGATGTGCTGCATCTGCTTGTTTTGAAAGATGTTATTCTGGCAAAACTGTATGCACATAAGTTGTTTGAGCCATTTTTTCTGATGAACTTGCAGATCCAGAACAGGGATTACACCAGGGACCCGGAAGACAAGTACAGGAAGATAAGCGGATATAGCAGACTTCGAAAAGACAAAAAGCCGGTTTTTAGAAGAGTTTTTGATATCAGGGATAAATATGCAAAACAATTTAACATGCCTCCCCATAATGTTATTCGCAAGTCTGATTTAATCAGCATTGTACAAGATCCTGAATGCATTGACAGGATACAGTTTATAAAGAGAATCAGCACTGATGTAATTCCGGAGATATTGAATGAACTGAGAAAGGCAACTAAAATAGCTTGAACAGCTTGAACCGTTTGAACAGTTTAACGGCTGAAACGACTGGAACTGTTCAAGCAGTTTGAATAAATGTTTTAAATCCGTTCATGCTGTCCGTCTGACCCTGCCTGCCGGCATACAGGATGGGCAGAGCTTCTCTTAAGATTAACTGATAAATGCCGAGTTAATTAATAGGAGAAAACAAGGAGCTGATCTTTTGCGCCTGGAAGACGGATATTATAAAAAAGTACTGGATAATCTGTATGACGGCATTTACCTGCTGAATGATGACAGGAGAATAGTATACTGGAATAAGGGTGCTGAAAAGCATACAGGATATACAAATTCCGAGGTTATAAACATTCCCTGTCAAGAAGTGCTCAGGCATGTTGACGATAAAGGGGTATCGCTCTGTAAAGATGCATGCCCGGTGTTTCAGACAATTCAGGACAACAGCCTGCGGGAGGTCGATGTCTACCTTCTTCATAAAGAAGGTCACCGTATCCCGGTATCAATGCGGATAGCCCCGATCAGGGGCTCCGATAACCAGGTTGTCGTTGCTGTGGAAATCTGCACTGAAGGCTCTCCAAAATTCACGTTACAACAGAAGCTCAGGGAAATGAAGGACCTGGCTCTTCTGGACCAGCTCACTGAGATGGGGAACAGGCGGTTTCTTGAAATGAATATCAGGGGAAAGTTGGAGGAACTGGCAAGATATAAATGGCCCTTCGGTATCATATTTGCTGACATAGATCATTTCAAAACCATTAACGATACATATGGTCATGACATGGGTGACAGAGTACTTCATATGGTTAGCAAAACCATGTCTAACAGTCTGAGATCTTTCGATGTTATAGGAAGGTGGGGTGGTGAGGAATTTGTTGTTGTGGTTGTAAATGTTGATGGAGATAAACTTTATTCCGTGGCTGAGAGGCTGCGTCGTCTTGTAGAGCAATCATGTATATCAACAGATTCCGAAACTGTCAATGTGACTGTTTCCATAGGGGCAACACTGGGTCAGCCCGGTGATGATGCACATGCTATCCTTAAAAGGGCTGATGAGCTGATGTACCGGAGCAAGCATAACGGCAGAAACTGTATATCAATGAACAGGGACACGAAGACATGTTCCCTGCCCTGATCGTTTTTTACGTTTTAAAAAAACGACAATGTGAAATATTTCTTTTTTGACAGGGCTTCAACTGGGTGGATCCTGGCAGGGGCGTATCGCAATACGCCCCTGTAAATAATCAGGATAAGACGCTCAAATATCCTGTAATGTTTCCTTATAAGACCAGTGCATTTGCAACCAGGTGTACGAGCTGGGTAACTTCCATATCAATCTTATAATGATCTACAAGGTCATTAAGTCCGTCAACACAGTTATGACATGATGTTACGACGGTATGTGTCCCTGTCGTTGTGAGCTGATCAGCCTTGACCTTTGCTGATTTGAGCCTTTCCGGTTTGTACTCGGACATGGACATGGCGCCTCCACCTCCGGTGCAGCAGAAATTCTCCTCGCGGGGTTCCTCGGTAAGTCCGCAGCTCCGGGCATTGTTGCATGAATCATGAAATGTATACGCTCCCGGATTTTTTGACTTGTCAACTTTTATTCTGCCTTCCTTTATATACCTGAGCATCGTAATCACAGAGCTTTCCGCATCAAAGGCAATGTCCCTCTTTCCCCAGTTCGGTCCTTCGCAGCGTGTTGAGCGGTATCCATGCCCGCATTCGGAAATGACCAGTTTTTCCCCGTTCAACTCATCAACCTTGTCATACACGCGGGATGCAACTGCGCCGCCCAGGTCATCATCACCGTTAAACAGTCCGAAGTTCGTCATGTCCCAGCCCTCGCTCGGCATGGTATAGTCCTCTTTTGCCGCATAGAAGATTTTTGCGGCATCCAGAATAGAACGGGGATCATGCTTGACTTCACGGGGATTTATTGTATAAACAATATTGGCATCCTTTTTATCAATCGGAATTTTTGCCTCCGGGTCGTCCATTTCTTCCTGGAGCTCTTCCTCCTGCCATTCGATCGTCTCGATATAATCTTCCTTCAGCACGCCCATCTGGTTTCCTATTTCCCACTGTTCCTTTGCAACGTACTCAACCCCTTCGGGCATGATGCCGACGTGACAGAGAAGTCCCCTGGCCATGCGGTTAAATGTGGCAAGATCAACACCCATGGGGCAGTTGACCGTGCATCTCCGGCAGTTTGTACATTTGCCGAATACTATATCTTTAAGTTCTTCGAGTTCTTCATCAGTATAGACACTGCCTGCCTTTACCCATTTCGGAAAGACCTTTCCTGTCCAGTCGTAGTGGTGTTTAAAGAGTTTCCTGATTTTATCTGCCTTATAGGCCGGTGCATATGTCGGGTCGCCGGGATTTGCAAGGACATAGTGGCATGAGTCCGTACACATGCCGCAATGCACACAGGCTGTCAAAGACCCGACCATCTGACGAGTCAGTTTCTGACCCATTCTGTCAATGACTTTTTGTGC
>CALZMZ010000063.1:0-20817 GCA_945788685.1 Thermodesulfovibrionia bacterium
CTTCGGGCCGATGATCTCTACAAGGGCGCCTTCTTCCCTGAACCGGATTACCGGATACCATAATTCCATGTCTTCATAAAAGTTCTCCACAAAGACCGCTATTTTTTTCCCTTCTAACTGCAAAGTATGTACCTCCTCCCTTTTGCGCTCTGAATCAGGTTTTCACTACGAACGCCCTAAAGCATCCCTGTTATTCGTCCAATCTCAACCCTGACAGTTCCTTCTTTCATACTACTGTGTATACCATGCTTTCGGTCTGTTTGCAATTCTGACTGTCAGGAGAATTCGGGACATCCCTTATTTTCAGCAATCAGCTGTCAGATCACAGATTACAGATCACAGAGAGAAGATATTTATCGAAGTTGAACTTCGATATTTTCTGCACTAAAAATAAAAAAACATCTCATTGTGAATGATCCGTAGTGGCTATGAAGTTGTGGATTGCATGGTGTTATCGGGAGCCTGTGATGGCTTTATATGACTTGATAATTCTGTCATCTTTAATATGGGCCATAATTATCACAGCTGCAGGATACCTGGTTTTAATTGCCCGGAGAAATGACTGCGCAATATCTCGTTTTTTAAATTTGCCAATTCGCACAGTATAAAACCTGCCTATTTTTTCTATCCTGAGATGAGAAATATCATAAGCAAGATCACGCGTATTTGAACCCTGCACCATGGAGTCATATTTCTTTTGCGCATCATCATAATTCATAAAACTCCCTGTCTGAATGGTATAAATTTCCGGCACTGTTTGCTGTACGCTTTTGTCATTTTTCTGCTGCCGGATCTTCTGTGTTTTGGAGGCTGGTAATGCCTTTTTCTCAATCGTCTGCTTATCGACTGACGATGAACCCCTGTACATCTTTGTAATTCTATCGCGTTTAATATAGGCTTTCAGTTTCATAGCTGCAGGAAACATGGATTGCATTGCCCGGAGCAATGTATCTGCACTCACCCTGTCCTCAAATATGCCAATTCGTACAGAATAATAGTTGCCTATTTTTTCTATCCTGAGATAATCAAGGTCTTTCTCAGAAAATCCCTGTACTATGACATCAAATTGTTTTTGTGCATCTGAACCATCCATAAAACTCCCTGTCTGGACTGTATACACGGTCCGGGATGCATATTGATGTAACTGTTCTGATATAGGTACATCAACCGGTTTACTCTTTGCTGTCTGATCATGAGTCTCAGCTGACTTTTCCGGGCCTGCCGCAGATACTGTCCTGTTGACAGAATGAAAAAATAACAGGAGCAGCGCCGTTGTCATAATTATCGAAAATAATATCTTCTTTTTCATGGCTTCAATTCATTGAGATCGTGCAGTTTTTTGATGCTTCCTCAGTAAATATAAAAAAAATGCACGTAAAATCTATGCAAAAATATCAGTCAGGGGGTAATTATTTATTATAACAGGAAAATCAGGGAGATATCCGTTATTTTTAGCTGTAAGCGAACGGCGATAAGCTGTCAGCTTACAGACATCAGATGACAGATGACAGATCACAGATCACAGATTACAGATAATTACGAATAATAAAGAATAAAGAGAGTGACGAGTTGCGATTTACGAAGGGTGAAAAGATTGTGATCCGTTATCTGTCGTCCGTGATCCGTCGTTCGTCATTTGTCACTCGTGACTCGTCACAGGAAACGGGATCATGCTTCGCAGATTTGTTGCAAATAACCATCTAAACAGTAAAGAATATAAATACAATGAAAACTCAAGACAATATAACGCTCGAGAATGCATTGCATTTTGACAATACATATACCCGGGAGCTTCCGGCAGATCCTGAAAGTACAAATAAGGTCCGCCAGGTTATTAATTCCTGTTATTCCAGGGTCTGGCCGGTAAAGGCAGGAGCCCCGAAATTAGTGGCCTGCTCCAGGGAGATGGCCGGAGAGGCAGGCCTTTCCTCTGAGCTCTGTGAGTCTGAGGAGTTTGTGCAGGTCTTCTCAGGCAATAAGGTGTTATCCGGGATGGATCCCTATGCCGCCTGTTATGGCGGGCACCAGTTCGGCACCTGGGCCGGACAGCTCGGGGATGGCCGTGTTATTAACCTCGGAGAGATAGTAAATAAAGAGGGAAGAAGATGGGTGCTTCAGCTCAAGGGTGCAGGCCCTACTCCCTACTCAAGAATGGGAGATGGTTTTGCAGTTTTACGATCATCGGTCCGTGAGTTTCTCTGCAGCGAGGCGATGTACCACCTCGGGATCCCGACTACGAGAGCATTAAGTCTTCTCACCACCGGAGATCACGTGATCAGGGACATGTTTTATAACGGCAACCCTCAGCCCGAACCCGGAGCGATCGTCTGTCGGACAGCGCCATCATTTACACGGTTCGGGAATTTTGAGATTCTTGCCTGGAGAGGAGAACTGGATCTGCTCCGCCGCTTTACTGATTACACGATACGGACCGACTTCCCGCATCTGGGCGAGCCGTCAAAAGAAGTATATGGTGCATGGTTCGATGAGGTATGCAGGACAACTGCAGAGATGATTGTGCACTGGCTGCGTACCGGTTTTGTGCATGGAGTCATGAATACAGATAATATGTCTGTTCTGGGACTCACTATTGATTATGGTCCTTATGGTTGGATCGAGGATTATGATCCGGGATGGACACCCAACACAACAGACGCACAGGGCCGCAGATACCGGTTCGGCAATCAGGCCGAGATTGCAAGGTGGAACCTTATCCAGCTTGCAAATGCAATTCATCCCATAATTGAAGAGGTTAAGCCCCTGGAGAACGCTCTGCAGACCTATTCAGATCATCTGCGCGATACATGGCAGGGAATGATGGCAGCTAAACTCGGCCTTGCCGGTTTCAATAAAGAGAGTGACAATGAACTGATTACAGACATGCAGGATCTGCTTCAGCATGTTGAAACAGACATGACCATATTCTTTCGCAGACTGGCAGCGCTTGATGTACAGGGTAATGATGCATCTATATCATCGTCTGCTTATCTTATAGAGCATTTCTCTGATGCCTTTTATGTAACAGAGCAGTTAAATGATGAATATAGGGTCAGGCTCAGGAAATGGATAGATCAATACAGGCTCCGTCTGAATCATGACAGGATCCCTGATGATCTGCGCAGGGAAAAGATGAATAGCGTCAATCCCAAATATATCTTCAGGAACTATATCGCACAGCTCGCTATCGATAAAGCAGAGCAGGGAGATCCCTCTATGGTCAGTGAACTGCTTGAAGTGCTGAGGAATCCCTATGATGAACAGCCCGGCAAAGATGAGCTTGCAAAAAGACGTCCTGAATGGGCACGCCACCGGGCAGGCTGTGCGATGCTGTCATGAAGCTCATAACCCTCTTATGGATTAAGAGAAAAAGGGGAAAATAAGCTATAAGCGATCAGCTGTCAGCTGTCAGATTACAGATTACAGATTATCGTCGACCGTTGAGCGTCGAACGACGTGCGTCGAATTACGGACTTCAGATTACAGATCACAGATTACAGATCACAGATCACGTAAAATTATGAATTACGAACAGGGTCATGTCCTGCACCAGCACCGTTCAATCATTTCCGCCACAAGTCCTGTCCAGCCGGTCTGGTGGCTTGCACCCAGTCCTTTGCTGGTGTCACCGTGGAAATACTCATGAAACAGGACAAGGTCTCTGAAATGCGGGTCACTCCGGTATCGCTCTTCATCACCATGAAGAGGCCTCCTGCTGTTTTCATCTTTATGAAATATGGAGGTAATTCTCTGAGACAGTTTCATTGCCACCTCTCCCAGAGTTATAAAATTTTCTGACCCCGTCGGAAATGCCACCTTCAGGGTATCTCCATAATACTGATCGTACTTTTTCAGTGACTCTATAAATAGATAATTAATCGGAATCCAGATCGGTCCGCGCCAGTTGGAATTGCCCCCGAACATTCCGGTCAGTGATTCAGCAGGTTCATACCCGACGGTATATGCTGATCCGTCAACTCTTATGCTGAACGGATGGTCCTTATGATATTTTGAAATGGACCTGATTCCTCCGGGTGCAAGAAATTCTTTTTCATCCAGCATCTTCTGCAGAATTCTCACAAGCCTGTCCTTCGGTGTCAGGGACAGCAATATATCCTGTCCCTCCCTGATCTCCTCTATGACCATGTACTTACCCAGATTCTTCCGTTTATCTCTGAACCACAGGAGTCTTTTTTTAAAGCCTGTCAGTCTGTTGAACAGGTCTTTGCTGATAACAGAGACCGCCATTAATGATGTAAGACCGACCAGGGACCTGATCCTCAGCGGCACAAACTTTTTGTCCGGCAGATGCAGCGTATCATAATAAAAGCCGTCCTCCTCATGCCAGAGGCCATGTTCGCCAAAACAGTTCAAAGATTCTGCGATATGCATACGCGGAATCTGTCCGTGCTATCTCCAGGGCAATATCCATGAGATTCAGAGAGTACATACCCATCCAGCCGGTGCCGTCGGCCTGTTCCATATGCCCGCCTCCCGGCAATGCACGGCTCCGGTCAAACGCCCCGATATTGTCGAGTCCCAGAAAACCGCCTTCAAATATATTGTTCCCCTCAGAATCCTTTCTGTTTACCCACCAGGTAAAATTAAGCAGCAATTTATGAAAGACCCTTTTCAGAAACTGAACGTCTCCTTCTCCTGTATCCATCTTTTCCAGCTGGTACACCTTCAGTGCCGCCCATGCATGCACAGGAGGATTGACATCACTTAAATTCCATTCATAGGCAGGTATCTGGCCATTGGGATGCATATACCACTCTCTTAAGAACAGGATTAGCTGCTTCTTTGCAAAATCAGGGTCAACTCTTGACAGGGGAATGCAGTGAAATGCGAGGTCCCAGCTTGCGTACCACGGATACTCCCATTTATCGGGCATGGAAATGATATCCCTGTTAAAGAGATGCTTCCATTGACTGTTCCTCACGGCGTGCCTGGTGTCCGGCGGCTCATAATTAAAATACTGTTTACTCCAGAGCAGTCCGGCATATGCCTGTCTCTGCACGAGCTGTACATCACTTTTCGGCAGGGACGGGGCCAGCGGTGCATAAAATTCGTCGGCTTCAGCAATTCTCTGTTCGCATATGCTGTCAAAATCATCTCCAAAAGGATCTCCCCTGAGCTGATCTTTTGCAAGTCGTAACCTGATGGTCTCTGATTGTTCACCGGGAATCCTGTATCTGTACACAGCCGCGCATTTCGTGCCGTTCTGTTTTCCCCTGAACATCTCGAAGTTATTGTTTATAACCGCATCATGAAAGGAATCCTTTACATATGGTGATGCATTGGGCCTGCCGAATAACCTCTCTGCATTTGTTTCGTTTTCAGTAAATAAAACAGTCTCATTTTTTTTGCAATACAGAAAGTATCTGCCCAACCGTTCATGGGAAGCTTCCAGCATCCAGTGGTCAGGCAGCTGGTTCATCACCTTTATATCCGGCTTTTTCTTTATCTGCCCGATTGACCAGAGGTTTCTGAACCATAATACAGGCAGAACAGTAATATCTGCACTGTCTTTGCCGCGGTTGCAAACCTCTATGCGTATAAGGATATCTTCATGGTCTGCCTTTGCATATTCGACATATACATCAAAATACCTGTTCTGATGAAAGATGCCTGAGTCCAGAAGTTCATATTCCGGCTCATGCCGTGACCTGCCCTGATTCTGTTTAATCAATTGCACATAAGGGAACTCATCCTGCGGGTATTTGTACAGATATTTCATATAGGAATGCGTGGGAGTGTTATCCAGGTAATAATATAATTCCTTTACATCCTCACCGTGGTTGCCCTCGGTTCCGTTTAATCCAAACAGCCTTTCCTTTAAAATCGGGTCCCTGCCGTTCCATAAGGCAACAGCAAAACACAGATTCTGATGAATATCAGATATTCCGGCAAGACCATCCTCGCCCCAGCGATACGCACGCGAGCGTGCATGATCATGAGGGAGATAGTCCCATGCCTCGCCGTCCGCACTGTAATCCTCCCTGACCGTCCCCCACTGACGCTCACTCAGATAGGGCCCCCACTTTTTCCAGAAGACGGTACGGGCAGTATTTTCCGAAAGCCGCTGTGCCTCAGCTGATTCTGGTTGACCGCTCATGACCTCATCTCCTGTTCATCATGATTTCTCATATTACGTAATCAGTAATCAGTAATCAGTAATCTGTAATCTGTAATCAGTAATCTGTAATCTGTAATTTGTAATTTGTAATCAGTAATCAGTAATCAGTAATCTGAAATCTGAAATCTGAAATTTGTAATTTGTAATTTGTAATTTATAACTTACCCTCCGGTTGCAAATCCCGGATACAGCAGCATGCCTCCGTCCGCAAAAATCGTGGTGCCTGTCACATAATCAGACTCATCTGAGGCAAGCCAGACAGCAACCTTTGCAATATCATCAGGTTCCCCGACTCTTTTATAGGGAATTAACTTCAGTAATGCTGCCTCGGATTCCTGCGTGTCCCATGCATTTCTGTTGATATTCGTTTTTATGGCTCCGGGCCCGATACTGTTTACCCTGATTTTATGCGGTGCCAGTTCCTGAGCAACGCTTTTCATCAGAAGCATGACGCCCCCCTTGGATGCAGCGTAATTGGCATGCCCTGCCCAGGGAATAATTTCATGGACAGAGCTGGTGAAAATTATTTTCCCTGCAGCTTTTGATTTTTTTTCGTCAATGCCCCGGCGCATAAATTCCCTTGCTGCTTCCCGTGCGCATAAAAACGCACCTGTCAGGTTAATGTCCAGAACCCTCTGCCACTGCGACAGCGACATATCAATTAAATTTGCATCTTTCTGTATCCCGGAATTATTCACAAGGACATCAAGGGTACCATACTTTTTAAAGATGGTTTTGAACATGGAGAGGACCTGTTCTTCATCACTTACATCAGCCCTGACTGCAATGGCCTCTCCCCCGGCATCCTTAATTTCTTTGACAACAGCATGAGCAGCATCTTCGCTCGAGACATAGTTAACAACGACCTGTGCACCGGCAGATCCCATGGCTACGGCAATTGCAGCTCCTATGCCGGAACTTCCGCCGGTAACGAGAACGGTCTGATTTTTTAAAAGCATATTGTTATTCATGGTATCTCCTCATATGTGTTCATACGGCTGTAGTTAAGGTTATTACATTGCAGGCCCGCCGGAGAGATTTCTCCATCAGGTCGAAAGGACAGATCTGATTATCATCAACATCAATTACCTGCATGCCTGAGTGCCAATAGTAACAGTAAGACAGCTGAAGATCAACATCTCTTTATACACATAATTCAATTATATCTCAAAAACAGGGACAGATCCCTTATTTTCAGCCATAAGCAATAAGCGATCAGCAAAATAACATTTCACATTTCACAGATTACAGATCACAGATTACAGATTACAGGAAATAGGAAATAGGAAATAGGAAATAGGAAATAGGAAATAGGAAAAGAAACCTTTGCCCGTTGTCCATCGTCCGTATTTTCAGGCCTCAGCTCCTGTGCATGGGTGAGACAAAGCATGCTCAGGCATGCTCCTTATCACTTCCTGCACTTGATTATAGGCGTCACTCCTATTAAGATTACATTAAGGGTAATTGCATGAGGACTCATAACGGAAAGAAAAACACCACTCTAGAAGAAATTGAGCGGTTACAGGAAGCGATGCAGGCAGTCAGGCACTGCAATGGTGAGCTCCAGAAGTATAAGAAAAAACTTAATCAGCTCCTGGATTCATCTCCCGATGCCATGGTATTTGTTAATACAAATAACATGATCACCATGGTAAATACACAGTTCGAACATATGTTCGGATATACACAGGATGAAGTAACCGGGAAAGAGCTTGACATATTGATTCCTGAGCGGTTCCGTGATAAGCATAAAGACCGGGTAACGTCCTTCCTTTCCAACCCCATGCCCCGGCCCATGGGCATGAACCTGGAAATTCATGCGCTGAAAAAAAACGGTGACGAATTCCCGGCTGACATCGGACTGAGCGTATTAAAGACAGAAGATGAATATTATATATCAGCGGCTGTACGGGACATAACGAAACGCAGAGACGTAGAGAAACAGATGGAACTGGACTACTTTCTCCAGAAGGCCCTGAATGAGATGCTGGAAATATCGCTGGAACCCCTGCCGATCGAACATCAGTTTGAGAAGATTCTGGACCTGATACTGGCCACTCCCCACCTTGCGCTTGAAACAAGGGGAACACTTTATGTTGCCAGGGATGATAAAGATGTTCTGATATTGAAAGCATCACAGGGATTCGAAAAATCTTCATCTTCACTCTGCAGGGAGATCCCCTTTGGAGAGTGCCTTTGCGGTAAGGCAGCGTCCCGCGCTGAAATTATTCATGCTGATCAGTTTGACGACAGGCACACGCGGGATCATGAGGATATCTTCCCTCACGGCCATTACTGTGTTCCCATTCTAACCGGCGGCCGGACCATCGGATTAATGAATATCTATCTTAAAGAAGGGCACAAGCGAAGCAGCGGAGAAGAACAGTTTCTCACGTCTGTTGCCCATACACTGGCCCTGATTATTAACCGTCATAACAGTGCAGAGGAAAAGGAGAACCTGCAGAGCCAGCTGGCTGACTCGGAGAAGCTTGCGGCCCTTGGAAGATTCACTGCAAATGTTGCCCATGAGATCCGCAATCCGCTCACCGCAATCGGCGGGCTGGCAAGGAGGCTGCAGAAGCGGGTCACTGAGGGAACAAAAGAAAATGATTATGCGGGATTCATTGCATCAGAAGTGACTGTCCTTGAAAAGATTCTGGGGAAAGTGCTTACCTATTCCCGTGAAACGTCTCTGGAACGCGAGGCAACAAATATTCATGAGATCATTGATGCATTAGTACAGTTAAACGAGGATAACTTCAGCGACAAAGATATTACTGTCACGAAGTCATACGGTACATTCCCTGATCTTGACCTGAATAAAACGGAACTGCATGAAGCAATTGAAAATATTATCATAAATTCCCTGGATTCCATGTCCCCTGGCGATCAGCTGACCATCACAACAGGCTCGAAAAACGTGAAGGAAATCCCCTACGTATATGTCAGTTTCCGGGATACCGGCGAAGGAATGACAAAGGGTCAATTAAATGCCATTTTTGAACCGTTCTTTACGACTAAAGTGTCTGCAAAAGGCACAGGCCTCGGTCTGCCGATAACAAAAAAGATCGTTGAAGACCATGGCGGCTTTGTAACAGTGGAGAGTGAGGTCGGCAGGGGTTCCACATTTACACTTTACTTACCTCTCAATCAGATGTAAAGACGCTCTGTACGAACCCCGCTGAGGTCTTGTTTTCTGTTTTTGCCACTATTTCTTACCCCTGAACTGATCCTGCTGCAGTATGCTCGCCGGACAGCAGTTAATTTAATTTTCTGGAAAGGAATAAGGCCGGGAATATGGGATATCACAAAAAAAATGCATCCAATTAAACTACAGCCCTGAATGTTCCGATAAGTAAGAAACACTGGAAGAGGACCTGACTAATGGATAATATACATGTAATTTCACTTATTCAAATGCTTGCAGGAGCAGTCATAATCGGTATAACAATATTTTTATGCTCAAAATCATGGAAGCAGTATATGAAAAAGCAGCAGATGAACTGGATGTTCATGATTTCATTGATGTTATCAGGAGCATACGCTCTCCTCATCATACTTGCGATAAAAAGAATACTGTCTGCTGAAGCTCTGTCAGGGGGTCTTGCCCTTGTCTGTTCCTGCCTCATTGCGGTCATGGCGGCAGTGAACAGCACAGTTACAAAGAGGTTGCGGGAAGAAATCGCAGAACACAACATAAGTAAAGATAAAATCAATGATCTGTCACTGACTGACCATCCCACAGGCCTTTATAACAGAAGAGGATTTATTTCAATAATAGAAAAACACCTGACACGGCTCAAACGTCTAAAGAAAAAGGCAGTACTATTCTATCTCGAATTAAATAACCTGCATGAGATAAACGGGAAATCCGGATATACGGAAGGTGATAAGGTTTTAGCCAACGTCGGAACGCTGATGACCGCTGCATTCAGAGAAGCAGATGTGATAGCCCGCATAGGTGATGATGAATTTATTGCATGTTTAGTTGATGCTGATAGTGAGGATATGGAAGCGGTTAAAAATAATTTTCAGAATAAATTACAAACATACAATGATAAAAGATCATCACAATTTAAATTGTCTGTAAGCTTTACTGTTTCAGGCTTTGATCCTGAAATTAATGAGTCAGCTTTAGAGATGATATCAAAGGTATCGGCACCGGTAAAGCAGAAAAGAAAGAAGCAGCAGAGCAGGAGGGTTGCCCGTTCAGAGAATAAAAATAATAAAAACTTTACATTAATTGTAAGCAATATGAGCAGCATAAGCTCTCCTGTGGATATACAAATTTATATTGATGGAGAGTTGGCAATTGAAGACGCATTCACGACGGGAGTGCAGAATGCCTGGAAACCGTTTCATTTCAAACTTGCCAAAGGAAAACACAGTATTAAAGCAAAATCCTTGAATGGCAGGGCAACAATAGAGCAGGAATTTAAAATGACGAGAGATCACTGGGCTTCCATTGAATACCATAAAGATAAAGGAGCTGGTTCGGTTGCACAGTCAGTATCCGGACAATTATTTTTTAAATTGCATGATGTTCCCCTGGAATACAGGTTTGTAAGGCCGATAAAAGACGGAGCATCCGTGTAGCGGCAGTTCCTGATTCCTGTGTTTATAACAGTCTTCAGCTTTCAGTGATCAGCTGTCAGCGTAAATACCTGTCTCTTGCGCATCGTACGTTGTTCGTTTAAGGCCCGTTGTTCCTTCTTCCTGTTTAATCCAGCTTTTTTTCTTCTCCTTCCCAGCCCGGAGGCTTCCGGCAAGATGATATAATGTAGCAATTGTGAATACTGTATCTGATTACATTGTGAAGGCAGGTTCAACTCTGACGGAAAAAGGCTTTGAACCTGACAGGACGTTAAGAATAAGAGATGGGCGTATTGTCGATATCAATGATATACACGTGTCTGATGCTTCTGCAGAATTGCTTGATTTCACCGGTTACACAGTTACACCATGCTTCTGCGATTATCACCTCCATTTAATTAAAAAAGAACCTGCAGCACAGCTTGAGATGGTCAGGGCACTTACTACGCACGGTATTACGGCAGTTTTTGATGGAGGTTCACAGGATCTCTATTTATCTGAGATTAAAGATACAATCAAAAACAGTCTGGAGATACATGCTTCAGGACACGCAATTTATAAGCAGGGCAGTTATGGAAAATACATTGGTCAGGGGGTTGAAACGGTCAGGGACGCTGAACAGCTTATTGATACACTGATGGAAGCCGGCGCTGACTATATAAAGATCATCAATTCAGGAATTTATAATCCTGAGAACAATAATATAACTGAAGGAGGGTTCAGCCTCAATGATATGAGAGCCATTGCAGATTATGCAAAGTCGAAAGGATTGAATGTGGCATGTCATGCAAATGGGGAAAAGGCGGTTGAGGATGCTGTTCAGTCAGGAGTGATGTACCTCATCCATGGACTGTATGCTTCTGATGCATCAATGGAAATTATGGAGAAAAAGGGGATAGCTTTTATTCCGACCATACATGCTTTTGCCAGTCTGGGAAACATATCAAAATCAAAAAAGTCTCAGAACAATATTGACAGGGTTGTTGAAAACCATAAAAAGACAGTCAGGAGAGCATATGACAGAGGGGTGATGATTCTTCCAGGCAGTGATGCCGGTCCTGAATTTATTCCATATGGTTCATCATTTCATGAGGAATTGCTTATGCTTCAGAAGGCAGGCATACCTCCTGAGGATATTTTATCTTCAGCTGCAGCGAAGCAGTTTGAACAGGGAGCAAGAGCTGATTTTCTGGTTCTGGATGGTCTGGAAGTAAAGAAAGTTTTTCTTAAAGGAAAATGTGTTGTGGATAATACATAGAGAACTTTGTTCCAGAAATTGTTCAAAGGTTGTTTAACAACTGTTCAAGATTGTCTATAGACTATTTTCTACAACCTCGAACCACTTTAAAACCACTGTTGAACTATTTTTGAACCATATCTTTAAGGGATGCCCTGTAAGCGATCCTGTCAGCAAGACGGCAGACAGCAAGGGCATAGAGATGAGACCTGTTCCATCTGAGAATTGCTTTGTAATTCTTGTAAACAAGAAATGAGGGGCCGTTACTGCCTGAAGGCTGAATGAGAGATGCACTGATATCTGCATCCGGAAGGTCTTTTCCATTATAACGGCGTACTCCTGTTTCCTGCCATTCAGCCAAAGTCCTGTTTGTACCAGTACCGATAAGATCATTATCAAAAACCTGAGGCAGTTTTACCTGTCTCCCCCATGTATACCCGGGCATCCATCCATAACTTGAAAGAAAATTAGATGCAGAACCAAATACATCAGGAAGGCTCTGCCATATGTCCTTACGGCCGTCATTGTCTTCATCAACAGCAAGTTGTGTAAAAGTTGACGGCATAAACTGAAGCTGTCCCATGGCGCCAGCCCATGATCCGAGCATGTTTTCCAGACTGATATGACCTTCATCAATAATTCTTAACGAATGCAGAAGCTCTGAACGGAAGAATTTACTCCGCCTGGCATCATGTGCAAGGGTCGCGGTAGCCCTGATCACCGAAAACTTTCCTTTATATGACCCGAAGTTTGTCTCAAGTCCCCAAATTGCTACAAGGAAGCGGGGCTGGACGCCATAACGGTCCTTAATCCTTTCGAGCAGGTCCCGGTGAGTAATAAGCATCTCAGCGCCTCTTTTAATTCTGGATTCTGTTACAACAAGCTTCTGGTAGCTCCAGAAGCTGCGCTTAAACTCAGGCTGGTTCCGGTCCAGTTCAATGATACGCGGAACCGGTTTTAAATCCTTAAGCGCAATATCAAGCGTCTCAGACGATATGCCGCCGGCAATGGCCTCCGCCCTTAAACCTGTCAGCCACGTATCAAACTCTACATTGCCGGTACACACCTGAGGCACTGACAAGAACGCGATCAATATATAAACAGTTAACCTGAAAAACCTGAAGTTCCTTCTCATGATCTATTATAACGGCATATTTGGTGTTTAGCATAACACATCGTATGATAGATTTAAGATGCTTAAAAGAACATCCTTATAGATCCACTCTCCCTGATGGAAGAGGGTTAGGGTGAAGGGGAGGGGGAGAATTAAGAAGCCTCTCCTTGCAGGCCGGGAGTTCACCCCGGGTATATGGTGCACGCGTCATGATATAATCGATCAGCCATGAATAAAGTCATTGTAATTCTCGGACCTACAGGCGTTGGTAAAACAGGATATTCTCTTCTCCTTGCACAAAGATTAAAAACAGAGATCATCAGCGCTGATTCCATGCAGGTGTACACCCATATGGACATTGGCACTGCAAAACCAACCAGCGAGGAACTTGCAGCAGTCACTCATCATTTAATAAATATTCTTTCTCCAGCCGAGTCATTCAGTGCAGGCTTATTTAAGGAAATGGCAACGATGATTATGAATAACTTACATAAAAGGAAATTGGTGCCGGTAATAGCAGGAGGAACAGGGCTATATATAAAGTCATTAACAGAGGGGCTTTTTAAAGGTCCCTCAGCAGACCGGTCTTTGAGGGAGAAACTGAAAAGGGAAGAAGAACAACACGGGCCGGGCTATTTATATGACAGGCTGATCAAAATTGATCCGGAGACAGCCGGAAGTATTGAACCGAATGACAGGAGGAGAATTATCAGGGCCCTTGAGGTGTCGCTTAAAGAAAAGAAAAAAATTTCCCATATCAGGAGCAGCTCAACTAAACCCTTGAATTATGAATTTATTAAAATAGGACTCACACGGGACAGAAAGGAACTATACAGTATCATTGATAAACGGGTTGACTCCATGATGGAAAAGGGTCTGCTGAAAGAAGTAGAGATGCTTTTTGAAATGAATCCGGGAAAGACAGCAATGCAGGCACTTGGATATAAAGAACTGGGTCTATATTTGAATGGAGAAGTCGATATGACCGAAGCCGTCAGATTGATTAAAAAGAGAACCAGGATGTTTGCCAAGAGACAATACACCTGGTTTAACAGGGAACGGGACATAAACTGGGTGGATATTTCAGGTATCAATGAAGCAGAAGAGGTTTATGATAAGGTAATTAATAGTGTTGCAATTCTTAATGAATTAATTTAACCTTAAATAAATTGTTATATCTTACAGCTTTTCACCCATTATAATCATGTCAAAGGAGCTGCTTTATGGGTAATCAAAACCAGAAACTTCAGGATTATTTTCTTAATTATGTGAGAAAAGAGAAAGTGCCTGTATCAATATTTCTTATAAGCGGTACCCGATTAAAAGGCACGATAATAAGTTTTGATAATTTTTGTATTTTATTGAAGCAGACGAATCATCAACTTGTATATAAACATGCTATTTCAACAATATCCCCTGAACGGGAGATCGATATCAAGTTTGACAATGCACAGGATTCATAAGTACTCCCATGTCAGCTTCCCATAAAAATCCCCTGGTAACCGTTGATACGATTATCGAGATCAACGGAGGAATAATTTTAATCAAAAGAAAGAATCCACCCTATGGCTGGGCCATTCCCGGAGGATTTGTTGACTATGGGGAGACCCTTGAGGATGCTGCTGTGAGAGAGGCAAAGGAAGAGACATGTCTTGATGTCAATCTTGTAAGGCAGTTTCATACATACTCGGACCCAAAAAGAGACCCGCGGCACCATACAGTAACTACCATGTTCATTGCTACTGCGACGGGCACGCCAAAGGCTGCCGACGATGCTAAAGAGATAGGCATCTTTACAAGGGGCAATCTGCCCGGGGACATGGCCTTTGATCACAGGGATGTATTGGAGGATTATTTTAATAAGAGATATTAAAAAGACAGGGTTCAAGGGGCCGAGGGGTTGAGGGTTCAAGTGAACAGATAAAAGATTACAGATTTTTTTAAATGCAGCATCTTTAATTATTGTTCTTTATCATTCCTCTTATCACTTGAACCCTTGGCCCCTGGACCCCTCGAATCCTTATTTAATTCTATCTTCACCAGTTTTCCCCTGGCATCTGCTACTATCTCATCGTTGACAGTTGCTTTTGCATAAGCTTCAAAAGTTTTTCTTGTCTCTTTTGTTATTTCAGCGGATACCATCATTTTCGTTCCGATTGTGACTGCTTTTTTCAGACGGATGTCCATTTGAGCGGTCACTGAGGGTTTGCCAAGTTCAATGGCAACCTTGACCATCACCTCATCGAGCAGTGCAGACACGATGCCGCCGTGAACAATATTCTTATACCCCTGATGTTCTTTGGGAGGGACATATTCTGTTCTTACTGTCCTGCCGTCAAAGGAAAAATCAAGTTTAAGGCCGATCGGGTTTTTCGGTCCGCATACAAAGCAGTATCCGTCATCAGCAAAATTGGTCATGGTTATACTTTAAAATATGATTCTATCCCTACTCTGATCAGCATTATTGCTATGGCGGCAAGTAACAGAGCAACGATCTTTGAGACAGCGATTAAACCATTTATCCCGATAATTCTCGTAATGCTTTTTTCAGCAGTGAAGACGATAAAAACGATAATTAAATTTAATATGAGCGATATAATAGTTGATACAACTCCATAATTATCTATTAATACGATCATTATTGTCAGTACGGCAGGTCCTACAAGTAAGGGAACTCCCAATGGGACAATTCCAATGTCCTGCGGTGCAATATGTGCCTCACCTCGCTTATTGAGTTCAATAATAGCGAAAATCAGCAGCAACAGGCCGCCGGCAACTTTAAAGTCATTTACGGTAATTCCCAGAACCTTGAAGATCGCATCACCTATCAGTGCAAAGACTATGCTTACAACCATTGCAGTAAGCACTGAATACCTGATTGCATTCTTTTTTTCATTAACATTCATTGTTACGGTAAGCGACGTAAAAATGGGAAGCATCCCAAAAGGGTCCATGGCCACAAAAAGAGGGATAAATGTTAATGGAAGGGCCTGTATAATTTCCAGCATAGCATGATTATAATTGGAAATAATAAGACAGTCAAAGAACAATATCACCGGAGCAAAGCTGTTATGCTATGTTTATATCATGAATGAGCTTAAAAAAACACTTGATAAGTTCTACAAAGATTTTAATTTCAGGGAACGGGTAAAGCACGACCCCATAGAAATTCCCCGCAGGTATTCTGATCCGGAGGACATTGAGGTGGCTGCCTTTATTTCCTCATGCTTTGCCTATGGCAAGGTGGACCTGTTTAAACCTGTAATCGAACATATTCTGAAACCCGGGGCAAAGCATCCTGCAGAATTTATTGCCAACTTTTCCCTGAAAAAAGATGCAAAGTATCTTAAGGGAGTCAGTTACAGGTTTAACAGGGAGAAAGATATTCTCTGTTTCCTGCATATCGTAAGTAAAGCCCTGAGAAAGTACAGGACATTGAAAGATCTTTTTTACAGCCATTTTATTCGCTGGATCGTGCGAAAGAAAGATATTGATTTAGGTATCTGGGAGTTGATTCCTCCTTCAAAACTGATCATTCCTCTTGACACTCATATTGCCAGGATATCAAGATGTCTTGGATTAACAGACCGGAAATCACCTGACTGGAAGATGGCCGCTGACATTACTGAATCATTAAAAAAGCTGGATCCCGGAGACCCCCTTAAGTATGATTTTGCCCTTTGCCACCAAGGCATATCAGGTTTGTGTAAAGGTATAAAGTCTTCCCATACCTGTACAGACTGTGATCTGCTGCCTGATAAAACTTAATGGAAACAGACAACATTTTACCTGTTATGATTAATGTCATATTATTAGACTGATAGGATTATTAATATAAATTATTAGTATATTTCTTCCTTGCCGGCTGAACAAATTAGAGATAAAATGGATAGTGACCTTATACATGCACATCAATAGTAAGAAGGGAGTTATATGAAGAAACCGGTCATTGATTGGGACGAATGTATTGGCTGCGGGTCATGTGTGGAAATATGCCCGGAGGTCTTTGAAGTAAGGGACGATGACAAGGCATATGTGATAGGTGAGGACAAGTGCAGTACCTGTGAATGTGAAGAGGCCGTAGACATATGCCCTGTTGAGGCAATTACAATATCCGAAGAATAAACCTGTTAAAGAGGAGGGAGTATGGAAGTACTTGATCTTAAGAAACTGATTACCTTTAATCCGGAAAAGATATCAAGGGAAATGCTTGATGACAAACCGGAGATGCGGATTGCCCTTATGTGTCTTGAGCCCGGACAGAAGCTTGAGCCCCACAAGGCGCCAATGAGGCTTTTGATGTATGTAGTAGAAGGAAAAGGGACATTCACTGTGGGAGACGAGAGTTTTGAAGCTGATGAAAAAACAGGCATTCCCTGCGATCCCATGGTCCAGCATGGTTTCAAGGCTGATAAAGGGGAAAGGCTTGTAGTAATGGCAATAGTAACACCTGTGGATGAACCCGCATAAAGTAAATTTTGTGATACAATGTTGGTGAGGTCCCGCATTTCACAAACTATATCTGCCTGGGTAATCAGGCTTAACATTTAATTTAATCAGGAGGTGTTGAATGAAACCAGTTGTAAATTATGATGAATGTACAGGCTGTGCCACATGTGTTGAGTTATGTCCTGAAGTGTTTGAGATGGGTGATGATGAAAAGGCCTATGTAAAGGCAGAGGACAAGTGCGACACATGCGACTGCCAGGAGGCCGCTGATACCTGTCCTTCAGAGGCGATCACGTTCGAAGATTAGTACAGTCTGAATCAACAAATAAAACACCCCGTCAGATTAATTTCTGGCGGGGTGTTTTTTATGGTAACAAGTAAAAAATGAGAGGTAAGAGGTTATGGGTGATAGGCTGTATTTTGTTCCAATGACCTCTGACCTATAACCTCTTACCTCTCATTAACTTATTGAAAATGAATTTCAATTTCCTTGACAAAGGTCCCGGATATCTGTTAAAAATATATATCAATGACACTAGCTGCCCGGTAATCAGTGATGGGTTATGGGTGATAGACTAAAAGTTGTTCCCGTTACCCATCACCTATAACCTTCTTTTTAAAATGAATAATCATGATTAAGGAAATTTCAGAAAAAAAGGCGCGCCTTAAGACTTTCATGAAGCAGAAGGGCTTCAAGTCAACCCGCCAGAGAGACATTATTGCTTCTGAGTTCCTGAAGTGTGAAGAACATATTACCGCTGAAGAACTTTATAAGAAGGTCAGCAGGAGAAATAAAGACATAGGCTACACAACCGTATACAGGACATTGAAGCTGCTCTCAGAATCGGGCCTTGCCACTGAGAGAATCTTTGCTGATCAACTGACGAGATATGAACCTGTCTCAGATGATGAGCACCATGATCATTTGATATGTCTGAAGTGCGGTTCAATTACTGAATTTGAAGACCCCAAACTTGAGAGACTTCAGGAGAAGATTGCTTCTGAGTTTGGATTCAGTATCGTGGACCATAAAATGGACTTCTATGGATATTGCAGGGACTGTAAAAAATAATGAGCACTGACTGCCATAGTACAACAGAGATAAAGAGCAAAGCTTCCCGAATGTGCCTTGTGGGAAATCCGAATGTGGGTAAGAGTGCGATTTTCGGGCTGCTGACAGGCAAATATGTGGTTGTCTCAAACTATCCCGGGACAACAGTAGAGATAACCAATGGCGAAGCCCAACTGCATGGTGATACCTATCAGATTATTGACACTCCCGGAGTCAACAGCCTTGTACCCATGAGTGAAGATGAGAAGGTAACAAGGGACATATTACTGAACAGGGACTTTTTATCAGTTGTACAGGTCATCGATTCCAAGAATATCAAAAGGGCACTTGCACTGACACTTCAACTGGTTGAAATGGGTGTTCCCCTTGTGATTGACCTTAATATGAGAGATGAAGCTGTCGACAGGGGCATACATATTGAAGAAGAGGAACTGAAAAAGATATTTGGTGTCAATGTTGTATCAACCATAGCTGTGCAGAAAAAAGGTCTTGCCTCGTTAAAAGACGCTGCCCTTGATCCAAAGATTTCAGAATACAAAATTTTATATGATCCGATTATTGAGAAAGCTGTATCAGTGATTGAAGACTTTCTGCCAGAAACCAATATCTCCAGAAGGTCAATTGCATTAATGATACTCTCCGGCGACAGCACGTTAAAAGGCTGGCTTCTGGAACATATGACTGATGATCAGATCAAACAGATGGAAACCATAAGAGATGAAACGGCCCAGAAATTTTCCCTGCCGCTTAGTTATTCCATAAGCCAGAGAAGGCATCAGCTCGCAGAAAGTATGGCCGGCACTATTCTCTCAAAAATTGACAGCGGGAAAAAAGGGGTATCTACCTACCTTGGAGATATTACAACACATCCTGTATGGGGAACACCGTTTCTGTTTCTTGTGTTGTATGCATTATATGAATTTGTGGGGGTCTTTGGAGCGGGAACCATGGTTGATTTTTTTGAGTCAGTGATATTCGGTGAATACCTGAATCCATGGGCAGAAAAAATTGTCACATGGATCATACCTGTTGAACTGATCAGAGAGCTTCTGATAGGACCTTATGGAATAATAACAATGGCCCTTACATATGCTATTGCCATAATTCTCCCCATAACAGCAACGTTTTTTGTGGCATTTTCAATAATGGAGGATTCAGGCTATCTGCCACGGCTTGCTGCCATGCTAAATAGGATTTTTCAATCAATGGGCCTGAATGGAAAGGCAGTGCTTCCCATGGTACTTGGTCTCGGATGTGATACGATGGCAACGCTGACTACCCGCATTCTGGACACGCGTAAAGAACGTATCATTGTAACGTTGCTCCTTGCACTCGGAGTTCCCTGCTCGGCCCAGCTCGGAGTAATTCTCGGGATGTTCGGCAATCAGCCTTTTAAAGCCCTGTTGATCTGGCTGGCAGCGCTTGTGCTGGTCATGATGCTTGTTGGTTTTATGGCAGCAAGAATTATTCCGGGTCAAAGAGTAGACTTTATCCTTGAACTTCCTCCCATTCGTATGCCCCAGTTTTCCAATGTCATGATTAAAACGCTGAGTCGCATTGAGTGGTATCTTAAAGAGGCGGTACCGCTGTTTATCCTCGGTACTTTAATTCTCTTTGTTGCTGATAAACTGAACATCCTTCCCTGGCTGCAGGAAGTGTCTTCACCTGTTATTGTCAGTCTTCTTGGTCTGCCCGCAGAGGCAACAGAAGCCTTTATTATCGGATTTCTGAGAAGAGACTTTGGAGCTGCAGGATTGTTTGCGCTTCAGGAGAGGGGTATGCTCAATACTGAACAGGTAGTTGTCAGTCTCGTTACTATCACTCTGTTTATACCCTGTATTGCCAATCTCTTCATGATCATCAAGGAAAGAGGAATGAAGACAGCTGTTATTATTTCTGTCTTTGTATTTCCCTTTGCCATTCTGGTGGGAGGGATTCTTCACAGGGTCCTGACCTGGTTCAAGGTATTTGGATGAGTTTATACATACTACCGACATGTCTTCAAAATGGAAGAGGTTGTCAGGATATCGATAACACCTGCTAGTGAATGAAAGAGAATAACCAGGGAGTTAAGGATTGCCGGGTGATAAATGTAGGAGCAGGTTGCAACGTACCCATTGACCAAATATATTTATTTAAAATTCAGCGGATTGTTATCTTCATAATCCCATTGTTGTGGATTGTTCAGGATATATTCACGAATACGGTTTAATTCA
>CALZMZ010000063.1:20886-21444 GCA_945788685.1 Thermodesulfovibrionia bacterium
AAATTGATTTAAATGTTCCAACAACATCCCCCAATGATGATGTAGGGGCAGGTCTTGTGCCTGCCCTGTCTTTGTCACCCATTCGCGATTCTACGGAAGGGGCACCCACAAGAGGTGCCCCTACAATGAATATTATCCCGTGCACATGATTCGGCATTATAATAAATTCATCAATCACCATTTCAGGGCATTTTATTGATAAATCATTCCAGATCTTTTGCACCATTTCTCCTGCGTGATTCAATACCATTTTTCCAGCATTTATTGTTCCCAAAAGACACATCCTCTTTTGTGTGCATATTGTCACATAATATGCCCCGCTCTTTGTATAATCATATCCTTTTAAACGCAAGGATTGCCTTTTATGTCTTTTGTATTTCATATTCAGCCTGTCCCCGGTTGATGTGAAATTGTAACATATCTAAAGAGCTATGCCATACCCCTGCAACGCTATTGATTACAGGAAGATATTTTGCTATTTATAAATTGCTTTAAATAATGACAAAACTGATTTATATTGAATAATCTACCGGTTTGAGGATCGTTTCTTTTTAGATA
>CALZMZ010000064.1 GCA_945788685.1 Thermodesulfovibrionia bacterium
ATCAATCCTGATGTTAAATGGACTGTCTTTATGATATTTTGAAATAGACCTGATTCCACCGGTTGCAAGAAATTCATTTTCATCCAGCATCTTTTGCAGAATTCTCACAAGCCTGTCCTTCGGAGTTAAGGAAAGCAGTATGTCACGGCCCTCGTTGATCTCTTCTATTACCAGATACTTACCCAGATCTTTCCTGTTGTCTCTAAACCACAGGAGTCTCTTTTTAAAGCCTTTCAGGCGGTTAAACAGGTCTTTGTTGATGACAGAGACAGCCATTAATGAGGTAAGTCCTACCAGAGACCTGACTTTAAGAGGTACATGCTTACCATGCGGCAGATGCAATATATCATAATAAAAGCCGTCTTCCTCATCCCAGAGCCCATGTTCCCCGAAACAGTTTAATGATTCTGCAATGTGAACAAAATGCTCACAGAACTTTGATGCCGTATCTTCATATGAAGAATCAGTACGCGCTATCTCCAGAGCAATGTCCATAAGATTCAAAGAGTACATTCCCATCCAGCTTGTACCGTCGGCCTGTTCAATATGCCCGCCTGTCGGCAATGCACTGCTCCGGTCAAAGACGCCTATGTTATCCAGGCCGAGGAATCCTCCCTGGAAAATATTGTTTCCGTCGGAATCCTTTCTATTCACCCACCAGGTAAAATTCAGGAGCAGTTTATGGAAGATCCTCTTAAGGAACTGAATGTCCCCATCCCCTGTATCCATTTTTTCCAATTGATACACCTTCAGTGCTGCCCATGCATGGACAGGCGGATTGACATCACTGAGATTCCATTCATAGGCAGGTATCTGTCCATTGGGATGCATGTACCATTCTCTTAAAAACAGGATAAGCTGCTTCTTTGCAAAATCAGGATCAACTTTTGCCAGGGGGATACAGTGAAACGCCAGGTCCCAGCTTGCATACCATGGATACTCCCATGTATCCGGCATCGAAATTATGTCCCTGTTAAAGAGATGCTTCCATTTACTATTCCTCCCGGACTGCCTGCTTTTCGGCGGAGGAGGCTGTCCTTCATCACCATTCAGCCATGTCTCCACCTCATAATTGAAATACTGTTTACTCCAGAGCAGTCCGGCATATGCCTGTCTCTGAACGAGTATCACATCACTTAGCGGCTCGGACGGTGCTAATTGTGCATAAAATTCATCAGCTTCAGCTCTTCTTTGTTTGAATATATTTTCAAACTCCTCTTCAAAAGGATTTCCTTTGAGTTGTTTTTTTGTCAGCCGTAATCTGATGGTCTCTGATCGTTCACCTGGAACATTGTATTTGTAAAGAGCCGCGCATTTTGTACCGTTATATTTTTCCCTGAACATATCAAGGTTATTGTTGGTAATGGCACCATGAAAGGAATCCTTTACATATGGCGTTGAATTGGGCTGACCAGATAATCTCTCTGAATTTGTTTCGTTTTCAGTAAATAAAACCGCATCACTTTTTTCGCAATACAGGAAATACGTGCCCAATTGATCATGTGAAGTTTCCAGAATGGAATGGTCAGACAGCTGTTTCAGCAACTTTATATCCGGCTTTTTCTTTATCTTCCCAACTGACCAGCTGTTTCTGAACCATAATGTGGGAAGCACCGTAATATCTGCGCTTTCTTTCCCCCGGTTATATATTTCAATGTTTATCAGGATATCTTCAGGGTCTGCCTTTGCATATTCCACAAATACATCGAAATACCTGTTCTGATCAAAAATGCCAGTATCCAGGAGTTCATATTCGGGCTCCTGCTTTGACCTGCCCTGGTTGTTTTCAATTAATTTAGCGTAAGGGAATTCTCCGTGAGGATATTTGTAAAGATACTTCATGTAGGAATGAGTGGGGGTGTTATCCAGGTAATAATATAATTCCTTTACATCCTCACCGTGGTTGCCCTCGCTCCCGTTCAGTCCAAACAGCCTTTCCTTTAAGACCGGATCCCTGCCGTTCCACAAAGCAAGGGCAAAGCATAAATTCTGTTGAATGTCAGATATCCCGGCAAGGCCGTCTTCACCCCAGCGGTAAGCGCGTGAACGCGCGTGTTCATGGGGGAAGTAATTCCATGCCTCCCCGTCCCCGCTATAGTCCTCCCTGACAGTACCCCACTGACGCTCACTTACATAGGGCCCCCACTTTTTCCAGAAGACTTTATGGGCAGTATTTTCCGACAGCCTTTTCTCTTCAGCTTTCAATGACTTCTCACTCATCTGTTTTTCTCCTAGTTATCTGATTCTCATCTTTCATCCTTTTTATACAGAGATGAACTTGAATACCCCGTTTTGTAAACGGGGATGAAAAGTTCTCTTTTTAAGTCTCCCCCTTTGGAAAAGGGGGATTAAGGGGGATTTTACAAATTATTTCTCTAAAAAATCTCCCCTAACCCCTCTTTGCCAAAGAGGGGAATACAGACTGAATTATCATTAATAAAAAATATTCCTTTTTGATGCCCCGCCTTGTAGGTGAGGAGCTTCACTTACCGTTTCTGAATACTTTAACTTCCCACGGATGCAAATTAATATCAAGCTGATTCTGATCCGGGAGAATTGTTTGCTGCTGCATTTCTTCTGTTATTTTTTCGCCTTCATTAACCAGGCCGGATAAATTTATGGTGCCCGTCTGATTGCTGTCAGAGTAATTAATGACAACAAGAAGCATACCCTTATCAGACTCCCAGAGGGAGCTGATAAACGGGCTTTCCCCGAATTCTTCACCATCAATATGAAACAGTCTCCACTGCCCATTGTCATGAATGTTTTCAGAGATGACCGGTAGAAGTTTCCTGTAATGCTCCTCAATGCTCGGATTTACGTGCTCGGCATCTGCTCTTCCCAGCTGCACCGGCAGTTTGATGCGTCTTCCCAGGTGCTGGCCAAAGTGAAGCAGCCGCGCTCCCGGTAAAGACAGGACTATGGAGGCAGCAGCCAGAGACCGGTTCTCTCCGAAAGCAGATACTGCCCTGGGTTCATCATGATTTTCAACAAATCGGACGAGTCGTTTCTGAAAGTCCCATGCTGCATGCAAATGTCCCTTAATCGATCCGACATCTTCATGAAGTAAGCGGTCATACAATCTCTTGTCATAACAGAAATCAAACCCCTGCTGCTGGAGTTCCCATTCCATGTCCCAGTACACTTCTGCAAAGAACCTGAAGCCCGGATGCACCTCTTTTACCTTTCCAATAACTTCCTGCCAGAATTCCTGTTCCAGGAGCTGTCCGCTGCGCTCCCCCCAGGTCTGTTGAAAGATCCGGTCAACCAGGAGCATGGCCATATCGCACCGGACACCATCACAATATTTTCCCATGGCCCGGAGCATTTCAATTACTTTCTCCCGATATGCCCGGGAAAAACTATTGACCTGCAGCGTATCAGTCCAGGGTGGGAAATATGGGTCCTTACCATGAGCAAATATAGAGTTGCCCCTCTGAAAGAATCCTTCCGGGTTTGAGGCAAGGTCCTGTTGACTCCCATGCACAAACGCATCAGGGATTTCTTCCCCCCAGTGATGATCTACGGCAACATGATTAGGGACAAAATCCAGGATTAACATCTTTCCCAGTTTACCGAGGTTTTTTCTGGCAGCCATCAGGCCCTCAGCTCCACCGAGTCGGGGATCAACAGAATAATCGTAAATGGAATAGGGAGAGCCAACCACATCCTCTTCACTGAAGTCTGACAGGGCTTTTCTGTACTCATTCTGTAAATCAGGATGCGTGAGCGCGACCTCGCGGCCTTTGGGGCTCCTTGTCCAGACCCCCATGAACCAGACCGCATCAACATACCGGGTTTCCTTTTCAAGGACCTCGCCGGGTATATTATTCAGAGTTATCTTTTTGCCAAACTGATCCGACAACTCCCTCAGCCATACCCATGTGTTTATCTCCAGAATAAGCGGATGTACTGCCCACTTTAATTTCTCCATCACAATCTTCTTTCAAACATTAACTCATAACTAATAACTTATAACTAATAACTCTTAACTCTTAACTCTCCGAGGATATGTTCTCCGACCCGTAACGCATTGGCCATAATCGTCAGTCCCGGATTCACAGCTGTACTGGAAACGAAAAAACTGCCATCAACCACATATAGATTTTCCAGATCGTTGGCCCTGCAATGAACATCCAGAGCCGATGTCTTCGGATCTGATCCAAAACGGATTGTTCCGCTCTGATGAGCAGTCCCTGCCAAAGGTATTTTCTTGCCAAGATACACATGCCGGGAGAAAAAATGTTCTTCTTTACAACCCAGGTGTTTCAACATACCCTTGAGCTTCGCCTGCAAGCGCTTATGTCCTTCCACATTATTATCTGTGTAATGCAGACAGATTTGGCGATCTTTGTTCAGAACAACCCTATTCTCAGGATCAGGGAGATCTTCTGAAGTCATCCAGAAATCAATGGCATGTTTTGCCATATAATCCAGGGCCATGCCCGGAGCAAACCCCGGGGCATCGCCTTTCAGCATCTCAGCATTGGATTTTCCCAGCATTTGAATATGCCCCAGAGGATAATCCCAGTCATCACTCCCAAAGTAATAATCGTTGACAGCAAACGTTTTTCCGAACAGGGTAGAATTGGGCTCTTTGGAAATGGCCAGCATCGCTGAATTATTGTGACACATGTAATGTCTTCCGACCATGTCTGAACTGTTGGCCAGTCCCTTCGGATGCAGATCATTGGCCGATCGCAGCAACAGCGCGGCTGAATTGATCGCTCCGCAGGAAACAACAACAATATGACCGGAATAAATAATTTTCTCTCCATTTTCGTCAACATGAACTTCCGTGATATTGCGGCCTGTTGAGTCAGTTACAAGCTTCTCAACGTAACTGTTAATCTTTAATGTTACATTTTCATTCTCCAGACTTGGGTTGATCGCAATCACATGGGCGTCGGCCTTTGATTCCGTGGGATCGGGAAAGCCATCGAAAAGACCAAGGTGATATTCCGGTTGGGGGTAGGGATAGTCATCCCCGAGACGGACACCGACAGGTAAAGGAAAAGGATGTTGACCGCTTTTCTTAAAATCATCAAAGAGCTGCTGAATCCGCGGTTCATGCTTTAAAGGAGGATAAGGGAATGGTCCGCTCCGCTGCGGTTCCGTCGGATCGATGCCGGCCTCGCCATGGACGTGGTACAATGTTTCGGCCTTTGTATAATAGGGTTCTAAATCATCATAGGTGATCGGCCACGCCGGGGATACGCCGGCATGGTGCCTGATTTCTTCAAAATCTTCCTTGCGGAAACGTAACAGCGCAGCACCATACACTTTTGTGTTACCCCCGACAAAGTAATGGATCCCCGGGTGAAATTCCTTACCATCCCTGTCCAGCCAGCTTTCTTTCGCTTTATACTTCGCATCAGTAAAGACAGCTTTTGTATCCCAGTTGTCCTGCTCTTTCGGCAGGAACCCGCCGCGCTCCAGAATTAATATTTTTTTCCCTGATGAAGCAAGATGGTATGCCAGTGTACCGCCGCCGGCACCGGTACCGATAATGATGACATCATATTTTTCAGAGCTCATAATCCCTCCTGTAGGGGCATGGTGCGCCATGCCCTTACGTGTTATGTCCGGTTCAGGTACTCAATGTCCCTGCCGTTTACCCGCGTCAGCATAAATCCTAAAATAATAATTCCGAAAACAATTAATGTTGAGAAGCGATACATATTTCCCAGCGGGATTCCGCCTGATTCCACAACCTTACCAATGCCATACGACGCAAACCCATACCCCATCATGTATGAGGCCATCAGGCTTCCCGAGACCGTTTCGGCAATGGATGCAAATCGTTTTTGAGCAAAGCTGAAACTTAATGGAAAAAAGGCGGAACAGGCCAGTCCTGCAAATCCAAAAAGGAGAATCCCGGTGATGTCTGAGCCGGCCTGAGAAACAGCCCACATTGCTGCTCCAATCATAACAGGTAAGATGCGATATACTAAACGGGCAGAAATCCAGATCGTCAAAAGAGAGACCAGCAGTCGCCCCACAGTAACCATTGCCCAGAATGCCGCCAATGCATAACTTGCCTGTACCGGTGATATGGATCTTTCTTTATTCAGAAAGATGATCGCCCAGTTAGCAAAAATCGTCTCACAATATCCATATAAAAAAACAATGATAATAAAAAGCCAGACACCGGCAGGAATAAGAAAACCAGCCTCTCCCTGAACATGGTTCTGATCGCCGCCTGTTTTTTCTCCTTTTAAGGGAAGAAAAAAAGTACCTGATAATATAATGACCAGTACTATCAAAGCTGAATTCGGAAGCAGCGACCAGCCGGACTGTATTACCAGAACTGCCACCAGCAAAGGGGCCAGTGCCGTACCAGTCCCCAAAAGCGTATGCAGACCTGTTAATGCTGAAGCAGAATTATCCGGAAAGAAACGCCCGGCATACACATTGATCATCGGCAGAGTGGTCCCGAACCCTGCACCAACAGCAGTTGTTCCCAGTAAAACACAAAGATAAGCAATGTTATAATTTTCCGGAAACCATCCACTTGCACCGATCAATGCCGTCGCACAGATATTGAATAGCAAACCCAATTGATAAACCGCTTTTAATCCCCTTTTACGGGAAAGTTTCGGTCCCAGAAGTGCACCCATGACTGCCATAATAACCTGCGGGATAAACAGGGCGCCGTAGGCGCTGTCAGAAAAACCGAACGCATCAGGATCAGTTAATATCGAACTGGCCGCCGGAACGGTTACGAGAACTAATCCCTGAATCAGCCCGGTGATATAAATAAGAATTATCTCAAATTTACGTTTCATATATTTCTACCATTAATTTGTTGTCAATAGCAGGGGCATGGCGCGCCATGCCCCTGCTTAGGATCAGCATGTCTTTATGCCGCATGCTTCAATTATATCTTAATTTGTGGAAAGGTCCTTATTTTTTTTCGTCATTCGTCATTAATAATTCGTAATTGCTTTTCAACATGAAGGGGCTTTTGAAAAAGACAATCATAACCTGCTGAAAACATTTAAAGTTTACAATCATGGTTTCACGGCTTATGCTTATTAGTAAACTGAGGCCGTGGAAAAAATCCTGATGAGCATAAAAAAAACCCTCTTATTGATATTTATTGCAGGCATCATCCTTTTGACTTCTCTTGTAATTTTCATCAAAAGCCCGCATTTTCTCACTCTTCTTGAGGATATCGCGGGCAGGGGTATCAACGGAAGCGTGGAGATAGGCTCGCTGTCTTTTGAAAACCGGCACGTGCTGACCGTCAAAGGCCTGGTCATAAAGGGCGGGCGCAGGGGCGGTTTTGACCTGACCGTACCCCGGCTGGCGCTTACGTTCAGATTACAGGACTTTTTAAGGAGGCATATCAGCGGGATAATGCTAACAGGGCCGGACCTCTCGATAACCGTCCGTAAAGAAAAGGTCCCTGAAGCCGGGGAAGCAAAAAGCCCTCTGCCTTTCACCCTTGATACAGTATCTCTCATTGACGGCCGGATTTACATTCATCATGAAAAAGGCAGATCGTTTCAGGTCAGCCCTGTTAACCTTTCCCTGGAGAGGGACACGCGGACCGGCAGGACATCCGTAAGCGCCGATGCCCTTCTTCATGACCTGAATTCGAAGATATCAGTGGACGCAATAATAGATATGGAAAAATTGAGTGTGGAAAGCGCGCATGTCGATGTGCCCGTCATAAACCTTGAGATGCTCTCCGGCCTGCCCTTTTTTACTTTTATAAAAAACACCGGCTTAAAAGGCACTGCCGGTCTTGCAGTGGATGTAGTCCCTCAAAACGCCGGCGCAGCAGACCTTACCCTGATAAACGCGGCCCTGTCCATAAGCGGCCTTTCCGCTCGTACAGATGCCCTGAGGATAAACCTCGGGGAGAGGCTTTTGAACATATCCATTAAGGGGGCACATCACAGAGGCAGTGACAGGATTGATATTGACGCCCTGAGGGCTGAGGTTTCTCAAATTGGGCAATGGACTGCCAACGGTACACTTGAGAGCGTGTCATCGGGCAATCCGGATATTAACCTCGCCATAAAGGGCGGCGATACTTCGCTTAAAGAAATAAGCGCTATGGTGTCCGGCCCAACGGTTACATGGCTTAATGACATTGTTGTAAGCGGTTCAGCGGGCGCAGACGTTTTTGTTACGGGCAGTCTCACATCGCCCGAGGCAAAAGGCGTGATCACTTTAAGCGGGGAGAGCTTTAAGGTCGGGAATATGTTGCTCGATTCCTTTGAGTTGTCTCTGCCCCTGGATTATCAGCAGGGTGCCCTGATTATGAAAGACGCCTCAGCGGATGTAAAAGACCTCGGCACCTTCCCCGACGGAAAGAATGAAACAGTCATCAGGGCCCATAACCTGAGGGTCCTTCTTCACCGGCTTGAGTACAGGCGTCCGGAAATTACATCGGGCGCGTTTCAGGTCACGGCTGACAGGGCCTCTGCAATGGCCGGCGAAAAGGAGTACCACACTGAGAAAGGGATACTTCTCAAAGGGGGCATTACGGGTAATACGGAAGGCCGCATCCTGTTGTTTGACAGCCTTTCCCTGAATACTGATGTTATAAAAAACGCTGCGGGCAGGGTTTCAATACGTATGGCGCATCCTGCCGCGGTCGATGCAGCTTTGGATTTTGAGGACATTGATATAGAGAAATTCGCGCGTGTGTTCTCCGGCGGGTTTTTTCAAAGCAGGGGGCTCAGCGTAAGGGGACAGGGAAAGGCGCATGCCGGATTCAGCATAACGTTCCCTGAAAAAAACGCCCCACGCGTAAACGGCACACTTGAAGCGGATTTTAAAAACGGGGGTTTTTCATCCGCTGATGAGACCGTTATCAGTGAAGGAATGAACGTACACATCTCCGGCAGCTTTGAGTTTCCTGTATCCCTTGATGCGATAGACTTTTCAGTTTCTTCAGAGGCAGCCGGGTTTGAGCTTCTGGCCGGCAGGTTTTATGGTGATTTTTCAGACAGGGCAGTTTATTGCCTGGCTGAAGGCAGATACACAAAGGCTGATAATAAGATCAATATATTCTCTTCGAAGCTCAGTCTTGCCGGCATCGGGGACCTGATGATTAAAGGGACGGTTACCGGCCGCGAAGGAGCCGTGCCAGTGGACGCGGACATAAAGATCCCGAACCTCTCCGGCAATGAGGCCTTTGATTTTTTCATACGCGAAACATTCCGGGAGCAATACCCGTTCCTTTCACGGATGCGTATAGGCGGACAGGCCTCTGTGGGCCTTAACATTAAGGGCTCTTTTGAGAGGTTTAAGGCGCAGGGGGACTTACGTATTGCCGGTATGGAGGTCATGGACGTAAACTCCGGCAACTCAGTGACAGGTGTGAATATGTCCCTGCCTTTTGACATTTCATTCCCAAAGGCAGGCCCGTCGCTCGCCATAGACAGATTCGGCTCTTTACAGATCAATGAAATAAAATGGCCGCCGCTTCAATTTAGCGGGTTTGCAGCCTTTCCCGCGGTCAGCGGCAATACCCTTGTCTTTAAAGAAGACATCGAGATGCCGCTTTACGGCGGCAGTGTCATATTGAGAAACGTATCCTACAGAGATATCTTAAGTCCGCGAAGGAGCCTCCGGCTTGCGGCGGACGTAGATAATATTGACCTTGCGCAGGCAGGGAATGCGCTGGACATACCCGGTTTTATCGGGAGTGTGAAAGGCACAATCCCGAGCGCCACCTTTACTGAAAACCGCCTCCTCACAGAAGGCGAAATCACCCTTGAAATCTTTGACGGAGCGATACGGGTAAGCGGTTTCGCGGCAGATAATGTCTTCAGTCCCATAGCTTCAATGAGGTCGGACATCGCACTGGACGGCATAAACCTCGACGCGCTTACCCGCACCTTTGAATTCGGCCATATATCAGGGATTATGCAAGGTGAGGTGAAGGACCTGGTTATCGTAAACGGCGAGGCCCAGAGGTTTAAAGGGTATCTTGAGACATACAGGAAAAAAGGCGTAAAACAAAGGATAAGCGTAGAAGCGCTGAAAAAGATTTCCATTCTCGGGACCGGTTCATCGGTATCAGTTCTGGACCGGGGTATTTACAAATTCTTCAGGGAATACAAATATGCACAGATCGGCTTCAGGGCTGCCCTGAGAAATGACAACCTCCTGCTCCTGGGCTCCGGAAATGAAAGTCAATACCTGGTAAAGGGCGGCCTGCTGCCTCCTAAAGTTGATGTGATAACCTACAATCAGAATATCTCCTTTAAGGAGATGGTCAACAGGCTCAAACGTATCAGCCAGATTGATCAGAAGGAGGGCGGTGATTGATGTACCTGATGAGAAAGGACATGTTATTTTGTAGCAGTTGCAGCGGAAATATCTTATAATGAAAACCATGACGTATGCTGAAACATTTTAACGGGAGGGAAAATTATGAATATTAAATTGACGGGGAAGTCTTTTTTCTGCTTACTGATATTTTTTGTGACATCGTGCATCACGATAAATATATATTTTCCTGCTGCGGCGGTCGAGAAGGCTGCAGACAGGATTGTAGACGAGGTATGGGGGAACCAGGACGGGAAACCTGGTGAAGAGGGGGAAATGAAACAGGGAGGTGAACCGCAGAGCCGCCTGGGTGACGTATTGATATTCGCGCTGTCATTGATCGGGCCCGAAGAGGCGATGGCCCAGGAGGCAGACATCAATGTAACTACCCCGGCAATCAGGTCGTTAAAAGCATCCATACAGACAAGGGCCGAATCGATCAAGCCCTATATGGACAGCGGTAACATCGGGATATCCAGCGAGGGGCTTCTCATTGTGCGTAATACGGAAGGGTTGAATTTAAAGGGAAAGGCAGCGGTCAAACGTCTTGTCGAGGCGGAGAATAATGACAGGAACTCCCTTTATGAGGAGATAGCCAAAGCCAATAATTTTCCTCCTGAAAGGATCGGGGACATTAAGAAGATCTTTGCCGGCAGCTGGTCTAGGAATGCCAGAAACGGCTGGTGGATCCAGGATGACGGCGGCAGCTGGAAGCAGAAATAGAAAACCTTAAGATGAAAAATTGATATCATGTGCCGGAGGGATCAAAGCGGATCAGTTGTTGTGCTCTAACCCCCTGTCCGTAATAACAAAACCTGACAAGGTGCTTCACAGCTGCAACTGACCAACGATTTAAATCGTTGGGGTTTTATGTGCGGTAATCAGTATACGTGTTTACACGTACTGTAAACATTATTTTTATCTTATTAATAATGGGGCTCTGCCCCAAACCCCGGTTCATTCTTTTTTACGCCAAAAAGAACGGAACCAAGAAAAGGCGCCCCTCGTGATTGCTTAATTTCCGAGATATTCCGGTCTGGCCGCTAAATTAAAAAAAACTCGCTCCGCTCAAACACTTTTTAATTTTTAACGCGTCCAGACCTGCATATCCCGGACGCAATCAAAAGGGGGAGAAAAGGCAAAGATAAAAAGAAGAATAAAAGACTACTGTGACTCTCCTTTACAGGGAGAGAGCAGTATGTCCCCCCTTTAGAAAAGGGGGTTAGGGGGATTTGATTTCCCCATGAGCGATTTTAGGTGATGAAGGAGACCGTAAGGAAAAGAGTTAATTTGTGTTTGAGCGGAGCGAGTTTAAATTAACTCCCTGGAGGTCGACTGAAGAACCGGCCGTTCAAGAAAATGAACCGGGGTTTGGGGCAGCGCCCCATTTTTAAAAATTAAAATTTTAATAAATATGAAAGATACACTAAAAGCGTTTACAATGCCTGTAAACACTTTTTGTGTCTGCCGCATTTATTGAAAGGTAACGACCAGCTGTTCTTTTTTTTCCTTTGAATACTGCTTAATTTCAGCTTCTCTGACTAACGCATTGGCCCTGCCCATTTTTTTTTCTTTATAAACAACGTTAACAGGTCGTCTGTTCTGAGTATATTTTGATCCTTTTCCATCATTGTGCTGTTGTTCTCTTCTTTTTATATCTTTCGTGATTCCCGTATAGAGAGTACCGTCATTACACCTGAGAATATAGACTGTCCATCGCTCGACATTTTTACAGGATGCTGTCTTTTCCTTGACCTGCATTTGCCTGATCATGTGTTTATAGTTTGATTTCATATAGCTCAGCGTTTATAGACGTATGGTATTCTCATCCCTGTTATTATACAGTCATGACAAATAAACTCTTCACCATCGGATACGCTTCCTTCTCCATCAAAGAATTTGTCAGTACTCTGCAGCAACATGGGGGGGTGTCGTGTCTACGCATTACAGATTATTCTGAAGGGCTTAGACACGACACCTCCCATTCATCTACGATTGAACGCAGGCAAAAAAAGAGGCTTGAAATATTTAAGCTATTACCGATGACTCACTTTCAAATACAATTGATTATGTTCTTCCCCATAGCAATTTTTTACTTAGTCTCAAAGCTCCATACATCGCTGAATGTTTTTCCTCCTTTGCCATCATCAGCAACTATTTGCCAATAATATGTTGTGCTGCTGCGGAACTCTGATACTTCCCGGGTAATTTCCTCTTGTGAAAAAGTACTGTTTGATGATGTGACACTGTTGTCACCACCTCTGCCACATGAGACCAGGAAGAACATTCCTGTTACTGCTATAGTTGCAACAAACAAATGAAGCTTCCGGCAGGGTTCCTTATTAAATGGAAGAATTATCACTATCCCGAAAAATAACAATCCTATACTAAAACTGCCGATTCCCGCGTAATATATATCCTGGCCTGTGTCAGCTAAGATATTTGATTCCATTATGCATCCGGTTGTCAGATCGGGATCTTCACATATATTTAACTGATATGATACGGTATCACCATCAGGATCAGATGATTTTTTCCACTTAAAGTCGACTTTTCTCCCATAGCCCTTTCCCCTATTCTTTGGAGACTTAGGTTGAGGTTTGGAAGGCGGATTGTTCGTGGCAGAGGAAAGGCCAGTTCCATTAAGGGCAATTGCTGTCATGCTTTCACTGGAATCATTAGATGGAATATTGATGACATCAGAAAATTGTCCCACTGTATCCGGAGAGAACCTTACAGTAAAAGAACACTTTCCGGAGGGTGCCACATGCTGCGATGAACAGTTATCAGTTAATGTCCTAAAAGGTGTTGATAACTGGTCAGCCTGAGTTATATTCCCTATCACAAGGTCTTCATTGCCGTCATTCGCTACGGTTATTGACTGATCTGATGAATTGAATTCTGTTATATCTCCAAATGGTATGTGAAGGTCATCAACGGGCGCCACAGAATCATTAATGGTTATTTCTGGTTCAGGAGCAGGCGGTGCATCTGTTGTTGTGATGAGCTGATTGGAGGATTCACTCTCGTTTCCTGATGTATCACGGACAGTAACGACAAAATAATAGGTAGTACCGTCTACAAGGTTTGTTACCTTATAGGTTGTTACATTTCCTACATCAATACTGTGATCGTAAGTATCTGATGCAATACCATAATAAAGAGTATAACCTGCTATATCGGAAAGAGAGCTTCCGTCAGTATTTGTGGTAGGGGCATCCCATTCAAGGGTAAGATCTCCGGCATAGACATTAAAAGCAGACAGAAGAATAGCAAGATAAATTGTTACTACAATATATAGATGTTTGTTTTTCAGATCCTTTAACATAAACTTTGCCATTTAATGCAAAATTGATTCCAAAGGAATAAATATTCTCCTATCTATCTGAAAAATATAAAATTAAATCCTTAATGTGCTTACAATATGTCATT
Source organism: Thermodesulfovibrionia bacterium (assembly GCA_945788685.1). Lineage (GTDB taxonomy): Bacteria > Nitrospirota > Thermodesulfovibrionia > UBA6902 > UBA6902 > CALZJD01. The sequence goes on from CALZMZ010000064.1 coordinate 13,726, forward strand.
CCTGTAATTTTGATTGTGTAGTGTTTTGCATACATTGAAATGATGTTTTTCCATTAAAAAAAATTGTTGTGACTTTCGTCACAGAGACTGTAATCATAACTCTCTATTATATAAATGAAAATAACCATAAATTTGTGTTGTAAGTAATATAAACCACCACAAATCAAGTGGTTAAAATCCTTAAGGAAATATATGGGTAATAGGCTTACAGGTACGTAAGATGAGTCAAAAAGTTTGGGTGATCGATGAAATTCCCGAAAAGCAGGTTTCCTCAACCAGGATAAGTCAAAGAGATATCTCTACAATTCAACAGCAGAGCACCAGACAGAGCAATCCTTCTCTAGCTTATAGCCTATCATTTATTATCTGGGGATGCGGACAGTTTTACAATAAACAATGGAGATTAGGCATCCTCTTTCTTCTCTTCATGATAAATTTCTATTTTTTCATGAGCATCGTTGTCATGAAGTGGGAATATATCAAATCCTCTTTTGACTCAATGTATGTCGATTGTTCTGGAACACTTCTTATATTTGGCTTTTTCTATCTCTCAGGACTCATTGTGTGGCACTTCAATGCCTGGGAGGCATATTGCAACAGTATTAAGATTAGTGCAGGATCTCTAAAACGCATCAAGATGACATTGCTCCCTGTGGTTTGTTCTCTTCTCATGCCAGGTTGGGGACAATTGCTAAACGGTCAGACAAAGAAAGGGATTTTTTTCCAGTTATTCGCTTTGGCTGGTCTTGCCACTTTACCTTTTATCCTCATTATATTTTTAGTATGGCCGACACTGGAAGCATCTCGATCACGACTTATTATTGAATGGGTCTTCTCAATAAGTATCATCCTCTCACCCTTTATTCTTATGATGTGGATAGTTAACATTTTTGATGCAGCACGAGTGAGCATAAATAATAAAAAAATGCCTCTGCCAATAAGGATTAAGTATGCAATAAAAAAATTCCGTTATCATATCCAGATATATGGCTGGAAGAATGCCGTGCTTCCTCTCATAAAGCGAACTGCTCTTGTAATTTTACTGCTGATTTTTTGTGTCATCACTTATCATTCTGTCCCTAAGAAATTTTATATGCAACAACTTCAAAATCTTGGGAACCGGATGTCGGAAAAAGAAATGACTATAATTCCCGGTATCATTAAAAAACTTCCTGTTGAATCTGCTGGCGATTAATGGAATATTTCGAAAAAAAGATTAAACAGTATAAGAGATAAATTGAACCTTACCCGGGGAGCCACTTGTTAAGGCTTTTATACTTCAAGATATTTTATTGTCCAGATCACCGCTGTTATAAATGGTGAGCACTTGCTTTACATATTTCTGTTTGTGGGGTCAAACCTACATTATACATTTAGCTATTGATCAACTCTTTAATCGAGAGAATTGCCTTGGCAACTTTCTTCTTCTTTTCTTTGAGACGCTCAATCTCTGTCACAACATTTGTTACAGCTTGTATGCCTATTCCAAATGTTCTTCCAATATCACTATTCCTTTTGCCACTTAATATCTTGCATAGATAAACTGCCATTTTTCTTTGTCTTGCAGTTGTTCTCTTCCGACTGAGTAATTCCACCTCTCTCACTCCATAATAGTTGGCTACGATTCCTACTACATCAGACACGGCATATTTTGTTTCAATTTTCTTTATGTCAGGTAGTTCTCTTTTATCAGGATAACAGTTCAGATAGTCAAGCACTTTTCCTGTAAATGTCTCATCCCCTAAAACACTGCCAGTTGCTTCATTCAATGGAGAGTCCTTATTAATCCCGGCATATACAAATTCTCGATACAACCTTACTGCTTCTGATCGTTTCCTGGAAAATAAAGAGAGCGTATTATCCGTCTCGGTTATTTTACGCTTTATTTTTCCGATAACATATTCCTTGAAACTGCTCCATTTATAAGCATCTGCTTTTTCCACGAAACCTGCTCTAACTGGATTTAAATGTATATACCGCCCCAATTCCAAAAGATAACTCTCCTTATCTACTATAAATGACTTATATCTTCCCTGAAAAAGATGTCCACACCTTTTATGCTTTATATTTGCATAAACTGTATAACTCGTATTAATGTTCTGCATTATTTGCTTAATATTTGCATGTGGTGTTTCTATCAGAAGATGGTAATGGTTATCCATTAATACATATGCATGTAGTAGATATCCATATCTATCTTTTGTCCGTTTAAGTATGTCTATGAAGTGTAGTCTGTCCTTCTTGTCCAGGAAGATCTGACTTCTCTGATTGCCTCGCGAGGTTATATGATAAAAAGCGCCTTCATACTCTATCCTTAATTGCCGTGCCATGTCCCTGAATAAGTGTAATCATTTTGTGAATTTATTTCAAAATATCTTTTCTAAAATGTATATTGTAGGTTTGACCCCACACCCTGCCTACTGGAACCGCACGGCAATACTACGCATCATCCAGTCTGCCCATTGGGTAAGTGATCCTATACGAAAATGTTTGAGAGCTTTAACCTGATTATCAAGCCATTCCCTGTCCTGTTTTAGTTCCTCCGATACATAGAAGGTCGGAGTCAGCAGGTCAGCGTCCTCCTTAATAACGCCTTCCCTGATAGCAACATCCCTAAGTCCCGCCTTCGGCAATATGCGAAGGCCGTAACCAGCGTCCGTTAATAGAGGTTTCCATCGCTTCAAATGAGAGAGATTTTTAAGTATCGTATTCCTTGTTTCGCCCGGACCTCCCATCAAAAACTGGGGCATATAGTTAATATGTTCATCTTCAAATAATTCAAACGTCCTATTGACTGATTCTACCGTAAAGGGCCTGCGCATCCTTGTGAGCATTTCATCATCCATTGAGTTCAGCAGGGTAGTTACCATTAAGCAGCCTGCCCGCCGCAACAGGCGGGCAAATTCCCGATCTATATTGGTTGGTTCTATAACCACTGAAAAACAAAGTTTCAACTCAGATAAGCAGGCTCTTGGACCAGGAAAGCGGTTCGTTAAAAAGCGCATCAATAAAAAAATAATCAAGCCGGTTAAACCTGTATTCTCTGGCATCCCTTCTCAGGTCTTCCAGTATGGCTTCAGGTTTTCTCGGGGCCCAGGACGATCCAAATGATGCTCCGGCATCACAGAAAAGGCATCTGTGAGGACAGCCTGTCTTTGTTATCACACAGCAGTTAAAATATGACTTTTTGTAGCGTTTCATATCGATCATGCTCCAGTCAATGGTCCCGCCGTCAGGGTATCCGTCTAACAGCCCCTGGTTGCATCGAATGTTTCCATCTTCCCGCCACATCAGCCCGGGAGTATCAAAACCTGACGTCCGGTCTTTCAATTCCTCAAGGAACAACGGAAAAGTTTTGTCACCCTGACCTGCCATGCCATAGGTAGCGCCAACATGTTCAAACATTTCCTCCGGCATACTCATTACAGCAGAACCGCCGATTATAGTAGGTGCGGTCCTGTTCGCGATTTTCACCCAGCGGGCATAGTCCGGAATGAAATCCATTGTATCCGGATATTTCTGTGAATCTATGTTGCGGAGAGAAAATCCCACCAGATCAGGTGTATGCCTTTCAAGTGCTGCAGTAAGTTCAGCATCAGTGTCCTTCACCTTCATAAAATCAAGGAGATGTACTGTATGGCCTGCATTCTGCAAAGGTTGTGTAAGCAGTGAAATCCCTACAGGAGGAGGTGATAAAAATTCATATGTATTGCCGTAGACCAGAAGTATTTTCATTGCCAACCTGATCTCAGTTATCTATATATGTGAGATAGAACTGATTTAGTAATCTTCATGTATAACATGTCCTGTTAAGGCTTTTCTTAACTCGTACGGAATAGGATTCAAGGGGCCAAGGGTTCTAGTGAACAAAAAAAAATAAAAAGACTTAGAATATCTTTTTTAAAACAATTACTTCTTTATTAATCTTTTTTCACTTGAATCCTTGAATCCCTGTCTGCCGACAGGCAGGCTCGACCCCTTGAATCCTGACCTGAAAAAGTAAAGATGAGCGTTTACAAAACTTGTAAAGGCTTATGTCGTCCAATACATATAGCATGCTCTTAAACGGCGCGGCGTTTTGCGTCCGCTTGAAGGTACAGATATACGTCATCACCTTATAGGCTGCATCAAGTGTGCGATGGCGCCAGTGGGGTCTGCCACAATGCAGACCCTTCCAACATCCGGAACGTCATGTGGAGGAACTACAACGCTTCCGCCGAGTGAAGGAGCGCGCTTGGCGCATTCTTCGATGTCTTCTACTGCAATATAGGAATGCCAGAATGACCCCTTCCCCGGTGTTTCAGGTGTTGGATTCATCATTCCGGCGACATCCTGGCCATTCTTCTGAAACAGGGTGTATATACCAAACGGCCCTGCATCAACTTCCCTGCGTGTCCAGCTGAATAGCTGACAAAAGAACGTTCCGCTTCTCTTCTGGTCGGGGGTGACCAGCTCATGCCAGATAAACGGACTTTGTTCTGCCATAAGTTCTCCTTAATATAAAGCAATAATAAATGGCAACGCTATTATTACAAAACGTACCACATAAGGCTTCAAGTTTCAAGAAGGGTACTATGAGCGGTATATGAAATGTATTGATTGCCGACAAAAGAATTCAGTTTCAAACTGAAAATTGAAACTGGATATACTTAGCAGATTCACAATTTAAGCAATTCCCGGAAACACGACTA
>CALZMZ010000065.1:0-6627 GCA_945788685.1 Thermodesulfovibrionia bacterium
AAAGAAGATGATGAAGTAAAGCAGTTCACTTATAATATTGTAAGTTCCACCCTTGAAAACCTCAAATCAATAGACCGGACAATTCAAAAGGCAGCAGAGCACTGGGACATGGAAAGAATGGCTGCAATAGACAGAAATATTCTCAGGGCAGCTACATATGAGCTGCTTTACAGATCAGACATCCCGTCATCAGTCGCTATCAATGAAGCCCTTGAAGTGGCCAAGAAATATTCAACAGAAGATTCAGCTCCATTTATAAACGGTATCCTGGACAAGATCGCTGCAGAGGTTTTACCTGCCTCTTCAGGCAATAAAGAGTAATTATAAATAACAGGGTCTCTGGTATGTCTTCTTACACAATTATCTCAGCTCTTCACCCTAATCTTGAGGCTTATCAAGCTGCTGTTAATAAGATCGGAAAGTTTGGTACAGCCCTGAGACGTTAATCCTGATAAATCCTGTGTAATCCTGGGCTGTCATGTGACAGAAGAAAAAAGGTCTCATATGATATATTATTAACTCAGAAAAAAAGAAAGCCGCCGGTCTTCCAAAATCATCTCATTACAAGACTGGCAAAAGGACGATAAAAGACAGTTCAATAATCGTTCAACAGTAGTTAAACCGTTGTTATTTAATTATTTCATTTGTGAACTATTTTTGAACAACATTGAACTACTGTTGAACCAAGTATTGAGGAGGACAACTTGATACCACGTTATTCAAGGCCTGAAATGGCAAAAATATGGGAACCAGAAAACAGATATCAGAAATGGCTTGATGTTGAAATCGCTGCATGCGAGGCATGGGCGAAAAAAGGGAAGATACCCAAAAAGAGCCTGGCCGCAATAAAGAAGAAGGCCGGTTTTAATGTTAAAAGAATAGATAAGATCGAAGAAAAGGTCAAACATGACGTCATAGCATTTCTCACTTCAGTGGCTGAACATGTCGGTCCTGATTCCAGGTTCGTCCACAAGGGACTGACTTCATCAGATGTCCTGGACACAGCACTTGCAGTTTTAATGAAAGAGGCAGCTGATATCATAATTAAGGATATTAAAGATCTGATGAAGGTTCTGAAGTCCAACGCTGTTAAATATAAGTCAACCCTGCAGATGGGGAGGAGCCATGGAATTCATGCTGAACCTACAACATTCGGCCTGACTTTTGCCCTGTGGTATGAAGAGATGAAGCGCAACCTTCAGCGTATGAAGACCGCCAGGGAAACTATCAGTTATGGCCAGCTCTCCGGCCCGGTCGGGACATATTCAAGTCTTCCTCCTGACATTGAAACATTTGTATGCAGGAAACTCGGTTTAAAACCAGCTCCCGTGTCAACCCAGGTGATCCAGCGGGACAGGCACGCAGAGTATATGAATACCCTGGCACTGATAGCAGGAGCTATAGAGAAGATGGCAATTGAAATAAGGCATCTGCAGAGGACTGAGGTACTTGAGGCAGAGGAACCTTTCTCAAAGGGACAGAAGGGCTCATCAGCAATGCCACACAAGAGAAATCCCATTGGCAGTGAAAATTTGAGCGGTCTTGCCAGGCTCGTGCGTTCTAATGCAATTGCTGCTATGGAAAACATTCCTCTCTGGCATGAACGTGACATCAGCCATTCATCAGTTGAAAGAGTAATTATCCCTGACAGTACTATCCTTATAAATTATATGTTGAAAAGACTGACAGGTATTCTCAAACATATTCAGGTCTATCCCGGGAAAATGAAAGAAAATATCAATCTGAGCAATGGTCTGTTCTGTTCACAGCGAGTGCTTCTTATGCTCACTGAAAAAGGACTGAGCAGAGAGGAATCATACCGCCTGGTTCAGAAAAACGCCATGAAAAGCTGGAAGCAGGGCAGGGACTTCAAGGAGCTCCTGCAAAAAGACAAAACGATCGCAACGTATATAAATAAAAAAGAAATCGACAATCTCTTTGATTTAACGTTTTACACAAAACATGTAGACTATATTTTCAAAAGGGTTTTTAAGTAAACACTGCCGTTATCAGTTTAATGCTGAAATATGCTGGACACTGCCAAATAAATGTGCCCTTATTTAACCCATATAATACATGAATATTATTATCAAGGCAGGCAAAAAAATTATCAAAATGCTATGAGATTCATTATATGTATCGTTGCACGTCTGTCCAACATAAAAATATAAATGAAAAAAGATGTGAGTTCAATATCAATGTTTATTTTTATTATCAACAGATAAATTCAGACATGAAGTTCCCCGATAAATTAAAGGTAACCAGTTTTTATATCTGGTTATGTATTTTGTTTCTATCAATCTTATTCATATTAACTTCCAGCAAAGAAAACGTAGAAGCAGGTGAAACCTACTCTAACCCGGTTCTTGTTGAAACGATACATATAAGAGATGAAAACACAGGCAAAAGGCATGTTAATCAGTTCACCGGAGTTATGGGAATTGGTGATCCAACCGTCATATTTTATAAAGGCAAATATTTTCTATATCCCACTGGAGACAATCGCGGCTATGATGTCTATATTTCTTCTGACCTTGTACACTGGAAAAAAGGCCCAAGAATATTCCGCACTGAAGAGCGGGGGGCATGGGCACCTGATGTTTTCTATGATGAAAAAAGTTCAAAATTATACCTGTACTATACTGTAAACAGGCGTATAGGAGTAGCAGTATCTGACAACCCTGATGACACATTTACAGACCTTAAAACCCTTGTAAACGGTGCAATTGATGCCCATATGTTTAAAGATGATAACGGGAAATATTATCTTTACTATGTGAAGTTCCCGGCTTTCATTATCTATGTGCAACCAATGGAATCACTGACAAAGAAACTGGGAAAACCGGTTAAACTTATTTATCCTTCAGAAGACTGGGAAAAGAAACACACGCCCCTGACTGAAGCACCCTGGATATTAAAGCACAATGGAGTTTATTACCTTCTTTATTCTGCCAGCGGTGCCAATACCATGGAATATGCTATTGGTTATGCAACTGCAACAAACCCTCTCGGGCCCTTTACCAAATATCCGGGCAATCCGGTTATCAAGAAAGAGGATGGAATCTACGGGCCCGGACACGCAAGTGTAACAACAGATCTCGATGGCACGTTATGGATAGTCTATCATCAGCAGAAAGGAAGAAATATAGGCTGGGACCGAATAATATGTATTGACCGTATCTGGTTTGATGATAAAGGGGTATTGCATGGAAAAGCTACCCGGGGAACCCCGCAATCTTCTCCTGTTACAGAAATTTCTTTGTCAGGATATTCCAGATAGACAGTACACGAATGATAATGTTACGGCATAATCAGGCTTTTCCGTATTTTGGAATCACTACTGACTTGATAAAGTTCCCCATCTCTCCTACGGTTTGAGTAAATTTTCTATTGTCTGAATATTTAACGTAATACCTTTCACATCCCAGTTTATTACACAATTCTATCTGCTTACTGTCATCTACAATAGATAGCATAATGACGGGGATATTACGGACCCATTTGTCACTCTTTATTTTACGCAGAATCTCTGTACCATCAATATCAGGCATGTGGATGTCCAGAAGCAGGATGTAGAGGACTTCATCTTCCAGAAAAGGGCCTATTCCTCTCTTAAAAACAAAATCCAGAACTGATTCACCATTTTCAAAAAATAGAATATCATTTGTAATGCCCGCATATTTAAGGTTGCTTGATATAAGCCCGGCATGACCATCATCATCTTCAGCCAATAGAATTACTGCATCATTTTTCATTCTGCCCCCTCTTATGAAAAATATAAGTTCATACATGCTGCAATAAATTTATTTCAATGAATTGTCAGCAAATGTTGTTTTAGTATACCCGTCCAAATATAAATGTCAAGTAAATTCAATCATCTGTTGCTTTTTTGACACAATGTAAAAATTAAATTCCTTTAAATTCATGGTGCTTACTCTGGTAAGAAAATTGCATTCTCTGAATAGGGAGGTAACTATTAACTTTGAATAACCAAAATTCATCAGAACATTTTAAAAGATCAAACCTGAATCCATTTACAAAAGTCGAAAGCTATTTTAAAAAGAGGAGGCTGAAGAAAAGAGAAAGACAGCTCAAGATGCAGATGGCTGTTCTGTCCGGTGGAATAAAAAAAATGAAATAAAGGTTTTTTATTTAATAATGCAATACCCTCTCTTTCCTGTTTCACAAAACAGAAGACATGCATATTTTGATATAATTGCATATGTCTCGCTATTATACTCCGAAGCGCTTAAAAAATTTATATCGTCCTGATGATAGTACCCCCTTTAAACTTAGCCGCTCTAAAATAGATCTTTTCCTTGAATGCCCCAGATGTTTTTATCTTGACAGAAGACTTGGCGTAGGGCGTCCAACTGGATTTCCCTTTAATTTAAATAGTGCGGTTGATGCTTTATTAAAAAAGGAATTTGATATTTACCGTGTTAAAGGCAGTCCTCATCCTCTTATCAAGCAATACGGAATAGACGCCATACCAGTACCACATGATGATCTCGATAAATGGAGACACAACTTTACCGGAGTGCAGTATCTTCATAAAGAGACAAATCTCCTGATCTTCGGAGCTATTGATGATTTATGGCAAAACTCTGACGAAGAATATATAGTTATTGATTATAAAGCCACATCAAAAAACGAGAGGATCATTGAATTAAACGCAGACTGGCATATAGGATACAAACGCCAGATGGAAATGTATCAATGGCTTTTGAGGCATAACAATCTTCCCGTGTCAGATACAGGCTACTTTGTATATTGTAATGGACGGACCGATAAACAGGCCTTTGACGCTAAACTGGAATTTGATGTTACGATCATACCCTACACAGGTACTGACGGATGGGTTGAGGGAGCAATCATTGAGGCACATCAATGTTTGAATAATAAACATCTCCCTGAGGCATCAGGCAGCTGTGATTACTGTGCTTATAGAAATGCTGCTGAATCTGTTATTGTAACTTCTACATAAAGGGGGCGAATAATGAGTAAAATTATTATATCCGAATATGAAAGGGCTATAATGAAAAGGGATGAAATTAAAGCTGAACTTCAGACTCTTGAATCTGAAAAACCCAGGAATCAATACAATATTACCATAACCCGTGACAGACTGGCATACTGGGAGGGCAAAACTGAAGGCCTGAAGTTTGCTCTTGACCATATTCATGAAACATAATGTATCGACACAATAAGTCTTGCTGTCTTAATCAATAAATACGAATCAAATATTAAATAATAAGGAAGGATCATGATAAAAAAATATTGCGTTGCCGTATGTTTCTCAACAATGATGATTTTTATTGCTGCATCAGTATATAGTACAGACTGGTTGTACTTTATCGAGAGCGCTGAAGGCAACAAGCACTATATTGACCTGGACAGTATCAAACGAAGTCCCGAGGGTATCGTCAGTGTAAAGAGAAAAATTGAGTCCAAAGATTCTTCAATTCTTGAATATGTGATCAGTGAATTCGAAATGGATTGTGCGAAAGTAAGAATAAGAAAAATGTCAGAGAATGCATTTGAACAGGACGGACGTATAACATCTACAATGAAGAAAAGTGAATGGCAGGCCATCAATCCTGAAGGTATAGATGAATCATTATATGAACTGGCCTGCAGTTTAAAAAAGAAACATAATTAGCAGTGCCCTGCCTTGCAACTTTATGCTTATGACTTAAGCAGGTTAGTTTCATTTTAATATAATTACTTGTCAATAATTGTAAATAGCATATCTGCATTAATCTGATAGACCTACTATTACTAGAGCAACAACCTGATGAATCAGGCGGACTATTCTTATTTTTCATGGTGTTATCTCAAATGAGAATATATCCTTATTGAGCTTTCCAACCTGTTATTAACAGACATGCAAACTGATTATGAACAGCTTATGCACAATAATAATTTGTAATTATATTTTTAAAAAAATAATGATGATAAAGAGGGGATTAATAATTAACTGTTTAGAAAGAACATATGGAAGGTATGCATCACCTGTTATACAGCGTTGATTAAATCAATTTATCTACTAACCGGACCCACATATCATGAAGACCAATATTTTTGTAAACTACTATAATACCGATGATTAGCAAAGACGATCCTATGGATTTTAAAGAAGGATATAAGATTTTAACTTTTATCATTTTTTTTGTTTCTTTACTCATATATCATGACCTTTCATTCTGCCCCGAATTGTATCAGGTGTTTCCTGACTCTTACAGTGACCTTCCCACTAGCCTTGATTACCTTCAAGGTCGCCAAAGTTGAGGAGAAATCTATTCTTTTTAATTAAACGATCGTGTTATAACTGCAAAATGTTTTACTATTGTGTAAGAGATGTTAACTATGTCAATCGAATCAATATATAAATTTTACATTATTAATTATTAAATGTCAATATTTATTACAGTTAATTGAATTACTGATTAAACAGCTTATTATACAAATGCCAAATATGATACCTTTCTCATGAATAAATCATCATGCTGTGTTTGGCTGATATCTGTATTTTGTTGAGAGGCCAATTACACGGCAGATAATGTAAGACTTACATATTTGTGAATTTTGAGGAGATATTGTTTGCAAAGGATGAATTGAGGAGAA
>CALZMZ010000065.1:6718-18290 GCA_945788685.1 Thermodesulfovibrionia bacterium
AGTTTTGCGGCTTCTGTTTTTACGCCGTTTGTCTTTTCAAGTGCCTTTAACAAGTAAGATTTTTCCGTTTCAGTTATGATCGACTCAATATCTATCCCGCCGGATGGTACAGATACCCTTTCTCTCGAAGGACCTGACCTTATTTCTTCCGGTAAGGATCCAACATCTACTACATCTCCTTCACTTAAAAGAAGCACTCGTTCAATTATATTCTCCAGCTCCCTGACATTACCTTTCCATCTGTAATTCTGTAGCATTGCCATCGCGTCCCTGGTAAATTTCATTTTCTCACCAGCATATTTTGTCAGGAAATGATTAACCAGCAAGGGGATATCATCACGTCTCTCTCGCAAAGGAGGTATTTTAAGTGAAAGCACATTAAGCCTGAAGTAGAGGTCTTCTCTGAACAGTCCGTCATCGATCAGTTTAGCAAGGTTTTTGTTGGTAGCAGCGACAAGCCTGACATCAACTGTAATATCAGATACTCCTCCCACCCTGCGGAATGCCCCTCCCTCAAGCACCCTTAGCAGCTTGGCCTGCAGGCTGCCCGGCATTTCTCCTATCTCATCCAGAAATAACGTACCGTCGTTTGCCAGTTCAAAAAGCCCCTGCTTGTTGGATGAAGCACCTGTAAATGCTCCCTTCATATACCCGAAGAGCTCACTTTCAAGAAGCCCTTCAGGAATGGCTGCACAGTTGACTGCAACAAAATGGTTGTCCTTTCTCGGACTCATATTATGAATGGCCCTGGCAACCAGTTCTTTTCCGGTACCGCTTTCACCGATTATCAATACATTGGCATTGCTGGAAGCGCTCTTTGAAATAACAGTAAAAAGGTCCTGCATGGCCGCGCTTTCGCCAATGATATTATCTATCGACGGGATCTTAAGCTGGTCCTTGAGGATGGATACATCTTTTTGAAGTTTCTGCTTTTCAAGGGCATTTTTTACAACCAGCTGTATATCATCCATCTTAAACGGTTTCTGAATATAATCATAAGCGCCCAGCTTCATGGCTTCAACAGCAGACTCGGTAGTGCCAAACGCGGTCATGACAACAAAGACAGTATCAGGAGAACTCTCTTTAACACTCCTGAGCAGCTCCAGCCCGCCCATCTTCGGCATCTTCATATCGGAAATAATCAGGTCAAAAATATCATTCTTAAGCGCTTCTATTGCTGTCTCACCATTATTGGCAACCGTGACACGGTACCCTTCATTTTTTAAAAAGATCTCAAGGATCTCTCTCATGCTTTTTTCATCATCAACAATTAAAATCCTGCCTTTTGATTTCTTCATATTCTTTTAAACCTTTGAGTAATCAACCCTGTGAAGGCAGTAGTATTTTAAATAATGAGCCTGTATCTTCACCTTCAGATTCAACTTCAATCTTTCCTCCATGTTCTTCAATGATCTTCTGGGCGATTGAAAGCCCGAGACCTGTTCCTTTTTCTTTAGTTGTAAAAAATGGATAAAATATCTTGTCTATATCATCCATATTAATTCCATTGCCGCTGTCCTGAAATACAACTTCCACAGCATCGCCGTTTCCCTCGGTATATATATTTATTGTGCCTCTATCAGAGACAGCATCCATTGCATTTACTCCAAGATTCCAGAACACCTGCTTCAACTGCCTGGCGTCTCCTTTAATAACCTGATCCCCATCCAGGCTGGTTAATATTGTAACATGGTCTTTGTTTGCTTCTGAACTTTGTATCAGCGTAACAATTTCTCGAAGAGACTGGTTCAGGTCATACTTTCCCATATTAAGTTCCTGGGGCCTTGCATATAACAGAAAATCTGTTACAATTCCATTTAGTCTGTCCATCTCTGAAAGGGCTATACCCATGAGACGATCAGCATGCTCCTCCGAGACCTTTTTACCTTTCAGCATTTCAATTGAACCCTTAAGAGCGGCCAGAGGATTTCTTAACTCATGTGCAATAGACGCGGACAACTCACCAATAAATGCCCACTTTTCTTTTCTCTTAACTTCAGCCTCCATTGCCTTCAGCTCCGTAAGGTCCTGAAAGATCCCTATCATTCCTATTTCCTTTCCTGAGCTGTCCTTCAGCTTTGAAAGCCTTATCCCGACAGGAAATGCCTTGCCATCTTTTGTAATATCACCCTCTACCCTGTCAAAAGGCTCCCTGAAATTATTTAAAAAGGGGAATATTTCGCCAGGTTTTTTACCCGCTACATCTTCAAGGGTGAGTTTTGTTATGTCCCGGGCAGAACTGTTAAAAGATATAATTTTGTTGTGCAGGTCTGTAGTAAATATGCCGCTCGGCATACTTTCAATAACATACTTGCTGAATGCCTTGAGATCGCTTAATACAGCATCCCTTTCTTCCAGACGTTTTGTGGCCCTGTGCAGTTTGTCAGACAGGTATCCACTCAGGAATGCAATAAGATAAAATGCCGTGATATGGGCGAATATATTATAGAAATAATCTTTCTCCGAAAAAACAGTTTCAGTGTTAATCCTGATTACGTTATAGAATTGCAAATCTATTAATACACCATATAGCACGCTGCATAGAGTAGCAGCAATATAACAGGAACGGCGGTCCAATACAATGGCAGCTGCAATGATACTCAAAGGAAACATAAATGAGAACATGCTTTCGATACCACCTGTTATATAAATCAGAATAACCTCAGCTGTAACATCAATAAAGATTTGCACGTAAGCAAAGACAGTAAAGGCTTTGAGTAAATATAATTGAGAAAAATCCGGTTTCCTTGATCTGTACAGCTTTTTAATTGAGATTAATGCAACGGCATAACATATGGTAAGGAAATAAAGTGAAGCAATAAGATATGAATAATACTCCGGATGGGGCAGTTTGTCATAGCCTACCTCAAATACATAAATTGAGCCAAGCAGCAGCGTCACAACTATTACTCTCACATAAATGAGAGCGCTGACTCTTTTTTCCAGTTCTTTAACCATATACCAGATAGAAATCCAGGAGTAATTTTTCAGTATTCATATTATCAACAACTGAAATGATAGAATATATTGGATTTGTTCTCATTATAAGATCCATCTGATCCTGATGAACCCGGCATAAGATAAGAACCGGGCTCAGGGAATTTCAAGGACAGGGATCATTTAACAAGCGTTATGAGCTTGAAGATCGGCAGATACATTGCAATAACTATAAATCCAATAGTGCCGCCCATAAAAACCATAAGCAGCGGCTCTATCATGGATGTCAGGTTTGACACTGCTATATCAACCTCATCATCATAGAAGTCTGCAATTTTCTCTAACATACTGTCCAGGGCCCCTGTGGATTCTCCAACAGCAATCATCTGGGTAACCATGGGAGGAAAAACTTTTGCTTCTGAAAGAGGTTCCGCAATTGTCTTGCCTTCTGAAACTCCCTGCCTTACATTCATTACAGATTCTTCCACGACCTTGTTGCCGGCTGTTTTTGCGGTTATGTTCAATCCATCAAGAATCGGCACTCCGCTGCTGATGAGAGTTCCAAGTGTCCTGGTAAACTTTGCAACTGCCACTTTTTTAAACAGGATTCCTACGATAGGCATCTTCAGTATAATCTGGTCAATTATCTTTCTGCCACGCTCGGTCTTTTTGAACTGCATAATGAATACGACAAATGCAACTATACCCCCGAAAACACAGAGTCCTCCTTTGCCGGCAAGAAAATCACTGGCTGTAATAATAAGCTGTGTAGGAAGAGGCAGGGAACCGCCAAGAGTATCAAACATTGTAGCAAAGGTGGGCACAACAAAGACCATAATTATAACAATGACCAGAATGGCAACTGTCATAGTAACTGACGGATATACCATCGCCCCTTTTACTTTCCTCTTCAGGTTCTGAGCTTTCTCAATATAGGTAGCAAGCCTTGTAAGAATAGTGTCCAGGATTCCTCCTGCTTCACCTGCAGCCACCATGTTTGTATACAGCTCTGAGAAGATCTTTGGATGTTTATGCAGGGCATCAGCAAAAGTAGACCCCCCTTCAACATCACTTTTAATATTGCCAATGGTCTTCGAAAAATATTTGTTTTCGGTTTGTGTTGTTAGTATTTCCAGTGCCTGAACAAGCGGAAGACCTGCTCCGATCATGGTTGAAAACTGTCTTGTAAAGATAACCAGGTCCTTGTCCTTTACACTTCCTCCAAACGACGAAAAAAGAGGTGCTGGTTTTTTAGATACGGATTTAGGAATTATCCGCTGTTTTCTGAGATATGATTTTACTTCCTGATCAGATGATGCAGTTAGCTCCCCCTTGACAATATCTCCATTCGGTGATTTACCGGACCATTTATATACTGTAGACATTTTTGTTATCCTCTAGCCATAGCGCCTGATCGCTGCATCATATTCAACAGCTCTTCAGGCATGGTTGATTTACCCAGAGCATCTTCATATGAAAGATCTCCGTTTTTATAAAGTTCGTATAATGATTGGTTCATCGTCTGCATTGCAAATTTAGTCTGACCTGTCTGCATCATTGAATATATCTGGTGTGTCTTGTCTTCTCTTATAAGGTTTCTTATGGCAGGAGTTGGAGATAATATCTCTGTTGCCAGTACTCTTCCCCGCCCGTTTTTTCTTGGAATAAGCTGCTGGGCAACAATACCTTCCAGCACAAAAGAAAGCTGTATCCTTATCTGTTCCTGCTGATGCGCAGGGAAGACATCAATTATACGGTTAATTGTCTGGACCGCTGTGTTTGTATGCAATGTTGCAAATGTCAGGTGACCAGTCTCTGACACAGTGAGTGCCGCCTCTATGGTTTCAAGGTCCCTCATTTCTCCGATCAGTACAATATCCGGGTCCTGTCTCAGAACATATCGCAGCGCATCTTTAAATGATTCCGTATCTGCATTGACCTCTCTCTGGTTGACAAGGCATTTTTTATGGCTATGAAGATATTCGATAGGATCTTCAATAGTCATTATATGCTCGCTGCGCTCCGAGTTTATCTTATCGATCATGGCTGCCAGAGTTGAGGACTTACCGCTTCCCGTAGGACCGGTTACAAGAACCAACCCTCTCGGTTTTTTGGCAAGATTCTGGATAGACTCCGCCAATCCAAGCTCCCTGAATGACTTGATTTCAAATGGTATCATTCTGAATGCTCCGCCTACCGCGCCGCGCTGCATAAAGACATTGGCCCTGAACCTGCTTATTCCCTTAACACCAAAAGAAAGATCCAGTTCATTCTGCTCTTCAAATTTATGCTTCTGGGTATCCGTAAGAATGCTGTAGCACAGGGCTTTTGTATCAGCCGGTAATAGCGGTTCACCTCCAAGTGGTTTAAGGGTTCCATTCACCCTTATTCTGGGAGGAGAGCCCGTTGTAATATGAAGGTCGGAAGCTCCCGCTTCAACCATTTGTTTTAATAAGTCGTATAAACTTGACATAGTTCAATCTATAAAACGATCCAGCAATTTAAATTGTCCCAATAAAAAAATGTCATATCAAAGATACATCCCTTTCCTATATCAGGTTACTAAGATTATCGGACTAAGGACCTGAAAACTTTAGCTCTCCAAAAAACCACGTGATGTACATCACATATAAAGTTCATTTTCAGTCTCCAAACGTAACTCTCAATATTTCTTCAAGTGTTGTAACGCCATCCTTGATTTTTGTTAATCCGCTCATTCTCAAAGTTTTCATACCCAACCTGACGGCCTCTTTTTTTATGTCTGTTGATGTGGCGCCCTTAACTATCATCTCCTTGATATCTTCTTTAACAGGCATAACTTCATAAAGGGCAATTCTTCCTTTATAGCCGGTATCACCGCATGCCGGACACCCCTTTCCCCTGTAAATTTTAAAAGTGCCCGCTTCAGTTTCATTAATACCGGCATTGATCAGTGTAGCAGCAGGTATGTTCTCTTCTTCCTTGCACTGTTCACATATCTTTCTGCAGAGCCGCTGTGCCAGGATCAACACGACCGATGCAGATACCAGAAAAGGTTCCACACCCATATTTAATAACCTGGATACAGTACTGGGAGCATCATTTGTATGCAGCGTACTTAAGACCAGGTGACCTGTGAGTGCGGCCTTAACAGATATCTCTGCAGTTTCAAAGTCCCTGATCTCACCCACCATTACAATATCCGGGTCCTGCCTGAGAAAAGATCTCAGAGCTGACGCAAATGAAAGCCCGATGGCTTCCCTGACATGCACCTGATTTATTCCGCTCAGATTATATTCAACAGGGTCTTCGGCAGTCATGATATTAACATCAACCTTGTTGACCGTACTGAGCGCAGAATAAAGTGATGTGGTCTTACCGCTTCCTGTTGGGCCGGTCACCAGGACCATACCAAATGGAGAATGTATGGCCTCTTCAAAATCCTCAAGTGCCTTTTGCTCAAAACCAAGCTTTGTAAGGTCAAGGTTCAGGTTACTTTTATCCAGTATCCTCATAACAATTTTTTCACCGAAGAGAGTCGGCAGGGTGGAAACTCGCAGGTCAACGGCCTTTCCTTTTATCTTTAGTTTGATTCTGCCGTCCTGGGGAAGCCGCCTTTCAGAAATATCAAGTTCTGACATAATCTTCATACGCGATGAAAGCGCGGCCTTCATCTTCAGCGGCGGCTGCATTATGTCATACAGCATTCCGTCAACCCTGTATCTTATCCTGAGCTCTTTTTCATAGGGCTCAACATGAATATCACTTGCTCCTCTGCTGATGGCTTCTGCCAGAATAAGATTTACAAGCTTGACAACCGGTGCGTCTTCTCCTGCATTTTGAAGATCATCAACGTTTTCGTCTTCCTCTTTCTCCTGTATCAGGTCCAGACTGGAATCATCAAAGCTTGCCATATCATCCACAGCAGACTGAATGTCGTCTGTCTGTTCATAATGCTTTGAGATAGCCTCTCTTATGGATGACTCCGCAGCTACAACAGGCTGTACATTGTATCCGGTCATGAATTTAACATCATCTATCGCAAAAACATTCGAGGGATCTATCATTGCAATTTTAAGGGATGCCCCATTTTTTGATACAGGAAATATTTGATATTTATTGGCTACATCATAAGGAACAAACTTAATAATGGATGGATCAATTTCCGCATCAGACAGTGTAACCGCAGGCACACCGTACTGTTTGCTAAGAAATTCCACTAATGAGTCTTCTGTCAGAAAACCCAGCTTAATAAGATTGGAACCAATGCGGCCTCCATCTTTTTTCTGCTGCTCGATGGCCTTGATCAACTGATCTTCTGTTATAAGATTATTGTTTAATAATATCTGTCCCAGCTTAGGAGCCATTTATATAACTGACCTCATTGTCTGTTCTTATTCACGTTACGGAATAACAGCTAATAACGTATCGTAAAATTGCGTAATTACACCTTATGGTTAGTATTTAATTCGGCAGATTTAATAAAAACTGAAGGGGTGCAGATTCAGGTCAACTTATAATTTACTTACTGGCTCATATTATAAATACTCGTGGTTGTGTGATTAATGCAGGCTTAATCAGATATATCAAAATGAAAACCTGATCAGATCTGATCCGGGACAATGCCCTTCAGAGTTTTCACAATGTCATTTTCATCATCAGAAGGCATAGCGATATTTTCAAAAAGTTCCCATGTCTCCTTATGATCTATATATTCACCCGGCTCAAGCAGGGTCAATGGAGAAAGGGTCTCCATCTCCAGCATAAAGTGATTGGTATATGTCTCGTAGGAAACACCGAAATCAGGGTAAACAGCTTTTTTTTGATGCACGTGTTTTTTTAAAAAAAGATTGTTGTTATTAAAATAGACCGCCCATCCATTCCTGTTGGATACACCAAGCTTTGAAGGCCGCTGCACTGCATCATCCTGCCGCAGGATGATAAATTTGTCGCCCAGTTTAATCCGGCTGTCATCCAGCCTGGTATATGGCCAGAGAGCGATAGACCTGTTTGGTAAAAGGCCCGTGTTTCTTCGAGTTTGCGGTATGACTTCCTTGCCTCCTGCTTTCATAACTGTTATCGCCCAGACAGAAAGTTCGGTTTTTTTTTGTCCATCATTGGTTAACCTGTGATTGACAGTAACATTGGAACTTTTTGGTGCAAGGGTGATATGCATCTCTTTTATTACCTTCGTATCAGGCCCTGCTTCCTGCCTGACCCTGATACCATGTTTGACTTCTTCCCAGCTCACTGGCACATTATCAGGCTCATATGTTCTTACCCTTGATTCAGGACTGATCCATAAGCGATGTCCCCCGTACATCCTCCATTCACTTCCCCGGGTCAACCCCGTCTGGGACTTAATTTCACACAGTTCATTGTCCTGTCCGTTGAAACCATACCTGATAATCCGCGGGCCCACATCTGTCGTCACAACCAGATCCACAACTCCATTTGAAATATGAATACAGTTTTCCCAGCCGCTGTAGTTTTTTTTCTGAATTTTCACATTTGGCACATTGGTCCTCCGGAAGAATATGATATCTACCAAGTATAATCTATTTAATGATTTCAGGGATTCAGGCAGTATTTTTTTAATTGAATTCAGGAATCCCTTAATCCCGCGTCCATTATCCTGTCATTCATTAACAATTCATTAACCCTGTTTACACAGCAAAACACGATTAAAATCAACAGCTTTTCATTCCTGATAAATTATTTTATTTTCTCCTTGACTTATACTACATATTGTGGTTTAATCTCTAAGCTACTCTAAATAGAGTAGCTTTTTAAATTTAGTCATGTTTAAGATAGCTTATTCAATTGAAGTAGTTGAATAATTATATTAATTTATTTAATAATCAATAAATAGCGCTATAATATTATTAAGGGAGGAATCATGTCAGATACAGTATCACAACAGATCCAGCTAAATCCCAGTGCACTCAAAGTCCTGGAAAAGAGGTATTTGAAAAAAAATGAGGAAGGCAGTGTCACGGAAAGTCCTGAAGATCTTTTCAGAAGAGTTGCCAGGGCTGTTGCATCTGTAGAGAAAAAGTACGGCAAGCCGGAATCTGACGCAATAGCAATTGAAGATAAATTTTACAGTCTCATGACATCTTTAAAGTTTCTTCCCAACAGCCCGACCCTGATGAACGCCGGAAGAAGACTGGGCCAGCTGTCTGCATGTTTTGTATTACCTGTAGAGGATTCAATGGATTCCATTTTTGAGGCCGTAAAAAATGCAGCATTAATCCACAAGTCAGGGGGCGGTACCGGTTTTTCATTTTCCAGTCTCAGACCAAACGGTGATATTGTGGGATCTACAAAAGGAGTTTCTTCCGGACCGATATCATTCATGACAGTATTTGACTCAGCAACTGAAGCGATAAAACAGGGGGGGACAAGAAGAGGGGCCAACATGGGCATTCTGAGTGTTGACCATCCTGACATACTTGATTTTATTTCAGCCAAGGACAGCAGCGATCAACTTAATAATTTCAACCTCTCTGTTGCATTGACAGACGTATTTATGAAGGCCCTCAAGGAAAACGGCGAGTATGACCTTATTAATCCTCACAACCGGAAACCTGTTCGCAAGTTGAAAGCCAGAGAAGTTTTTGACTCAATTGTAAATCATGCGTGGAAGAACGGCGAGCCCGGAATCATTTTTATGGACAGAATAAACCAGTGCAACCCTACCCCGGCTGCCGGCAAAATAGAAAGTACAAATCCATGCGGCGAGCAGCCTTTACTTCCATATGAGTCCTGCAACCTTGGTTCCATTAATCTGTCAAAATTCGTAGTCCGCTCCCTTGAACCGGACGCTGCAGAGAATATACATTCGCAAATAGACTGGGATGCCCTCAGGGAGACCATCCACATGTCAGTTCACTTTCTTGATAATGTAATTGATATCAACAGGTACCCGTTAGACAAAATAGAACAGGCTACAAAGGCAAATCGGAAAATCGGTCTTGGCGTAATGGGATGGGCAGACATGCTGATACAGCTGGGAATACCCTACAACTCCGTTGAAGCATCTAACCTTGCCAATGATGTTATGAAGTTTATACAGAACGAAGGCAAGAGACAGTCATCATTCCTTGCAGTTGAAAGAGGGGTGTTTCCCAATTTTGATGAAAGTGTGTACTGTGAAAGGATGGACCTGAGAAACGCTACCGTCACTACTATTGCGCCAACAGGCACTCTGTCCATTTTAGCAGGATGTTCAAGCGGTATTGAGCCGTTATTTGCTGTGTCCTTTGTCCGCAATGTAATGGAGGGCACCAAACTGTATGAAGTCAATCCGCATTTCGAAACGATCGCAAAGGAGAGAGGTTTCTGGAGCAAAGAGCTTATAGAAAAGATCGCTGAACATGGCAGTCTTCAGGACATCGAAGAAGTGCCCGAGGATGTTAAAAAGGCATTTATCACTGCCCATGATATTTCACCTCTTGATCATGTAAGGATGCAGGCGGCATTCCAGAAGCATGTAGATAATGCCGTTTCCAAAACAGTGAACTTCTCTCATGACGCCTCGAAAAAAGATGTTGAAGATGTTTACTTTCTCGCCTACGGTCTTGGCTGCAAAGGGGTCACTGTTTACAGAGACGGATCACGTGATGAGCAGGTCCTGTCCACTGGTCAGAGCACACAGAAAGAAGAACCGCAGGTTGTGGCTGAGCCTGTATACAAAATCACTCCGAAGAAAAGACCTGAAACAATCAAGGGAACAACAAGGCTGATGAAGACCGGCTGCGGCAATCTGTATATCACGATTAATGAAGATGAAAATGGTAATGTCTTTGAACTCTTCACTCATATGGGTAAGGCCGGTGGATGTGCATCAAGTCAGGCAGAAGCGATCGGAAGACTGGTCAGCCTTGCTTTAAGAAGTAACATCGAACCTATTGAAATAGAAAAACAGCTCAAGGGAATCAGCTGCCACAGCCCGGCCTGGGCTGCAGGCGGAAAGATAGCCTCCTGCTCTGATGCAATCTCAAAGGCTATCGAGAGATACAAACAGGTCGGCACCAAGAAAAACGGCAATGGCTCACATGTAAAGGACAAGACCATCATGATGTGCGGCGCCTGTCCTGACTGCGGTGGTGCAGTGGAGCATGAGGGCGGGTGTGCTGTTTGCAGGGACTGTGGATTTACCAAATGTTCGTGATAAAGACAATTGAAAGGAATTAAAGTGTTTCGCTCCGGGGGATGGGCTCAACAGGCAGAATATGGTAGAAGTTTTGTTTATAAGAAATAAGCTGAATTTATTAGAGACATTACAGGATAACAGTTTTAACCCGCCAGGCCTCTGCTTAGCATGCTCAATTCTGGCGGGGTTTTTTTTACTTTGGGGACACATAAAATTTTAATAGGGAGGCTCTTATGAATAAAAATCTCATTTTAAAAAGAGATTTCGTCGGCTCGGCAACGAAAACAAGTATTAATGATTTAGAATCTATGTGTGTGGAAACACGAAAAAACATTGACCAGCATTTGAGGGAACTTGGACTATGAAAAAACAGAAATCGGACATACTCATATATCAAACCAAGGACGGTCAAACAAAAGTCCAGGTACGTTTAGAGGAAGAAACTGTTTGGCTATCTCTTAATCAGTTAGCAAAACTGTTTCAACGTGATAAATCAGT
>CALZMZ010000066.1 GCA_945788685.1 Thermodesulfovibrionia bacterium
TGATAATGTTCTTGATCCTATTCTCGTGATTAAATGGAAAGATGTTTTTGAACATCTTGAAGAAGCGACCGACACGTGCGAAGATGTAGCTGACATTCTTGAGGGTATAGTGCTTAAGCATGCCTGAGACAATAATAATCCTCGTTGTTACCATCGCTCTCATATTTGAGATCAGCAACGGCTGGAATGATTCAGCCAACGCCATTGCAACCGTCGTATCCACACGGGTGCTTACCCCTCTGCAGGCTGTTCTGCTCGCTGCTGTCATGAATGTTGCAGGAGCCTTTTTTTCAACTGCCGTTGCCAAGACTATCGGAAAAGGAATTGTTAATCCTACTGATATTACACAGACTGTTGTAGCGGCAGCGTTGTTTGCGGGTTTTTTGTGGAACGGTGCCATGACTGTATTCGGACTTCCGGTCAGTGCTTCACATGCAATTATTGGAGGTGTGATGGGGGCAGGGGTTGCTCACCTGGGCGGATTTAATCAACTCAACCTTGCAGGATTAACAAAAATATTTATAGCTCTTTTGACATCGCCTATCCTGGGAATATTCTTTGGATATGCATTTATGAAGCTTTTGATCAGGTTTTTCTGTAATGTGTCGCCCGGGGCTTTAAACAAACATTTCGGTCGACTGCAGATAGTATCTGCAAGTTTTATGGCATTCAGCCATGGTTCCAATGATGCGCAAAAGGGCATGGGTGTAATAACGCTTGCCCTGTTAAGCGGTGGTTATATAGGAAGTCTCGAAGTACCGTTCTGGGTCATACTGACCTGTGCCCTTGCAATGGGTGTGGGAACGGCAATGGGTGGATGGCGGGTCATCAAGACACTCGGCCATCAGATGCTCAAACTGCAGCCTGTCCATGGTTTTGCTGCGGAGACGAGCGCTACGGCGGTCATTATGGGTGCCAGTGCCCTGGGTATGCCTGTCAGCACCACTCATGTGATCACGACCTGCATCATGGGCGTTGGATCTACCCGACGTCTTTCTGCTGTACGCTGGGGAGTTGCCGGGAAGATCCTTATGGCCTGGATATTTACCCTGCCTGCATGCATTGGTATGTCATGGCTGACATACAAACTATTTGTCATGATGGGTTTCTGATGCAGACAGCTCAGATTGCCTGATGATTTAGCTCAATACTTCCTTCTCTTAGGATCCTGTAAGGTGTAACAGTTACATCCAGTATTGTTGATGGCTTCCCCCCCGGGGCATGCCCCCCGTCAAGTATGAGATCAACATTATCTCCAAAGTAAGATAATACCGCCTCTGCATTAATTGCGGGCGGCATGGATGACAGGTTGGCGCTTGTAGCAGTTACAGGCATTTTTATGGCTTTTGCAATCTGAAGCGCAGTGCTTTTCCCCGGAATCCTGACAGCAACTTTATTACTGTTACCTGTTATTAATTCCGGAACTTCTGGTTGCGCTTCAAAGATCATTGTAAGTGGGCCGGGCCAGAGTTTAGTAATGAAATCCCTGGCCTGATCAGGAATTTTTTTTACAACAGTCATCATCGATTGCACATCACCTGTAATCAATGGTAGAGGTTTTTCATGAGGCCGGTTTTTAAGATCAAAAATTTTCTTTACAGCTTTTTCATCAAAAGCCATTGCGCCCAGTGCATAAAAGCTTTCTGTTGGAAATGCAACAATTCCTCCGGATTTTAATTTTCGTACAGCCTCTGCAATTGCTTTTTCAGCGTTTTCGTCTGTCAGGCGAATGACCGGCATCATTAATTTTAGCACATTAACATTCGAACAGAAATATCAACAGGTACATAAGAAAACCACCTAGCTACCGTATAAAACTTGTAATTTCTATTAGTTTCTGGTATTTCTTTATAGTTATGAAATCAACAGGCACCAGGATAATCATTAAAAAATCTATTCTTTTGTTATGTTCACTATCAATTTTATACGGCTGTGCAGCG
Source organism: Thermodesulfovibrionia bacterium (assembly GCA_945788685.1). Classification (GTDB taxonomy): domain Bacteria; phylum Nitrospirota; class Thermodesulfovibrionia; order UBA6902; family UBA6902; genus CALZJD01. Next base: position 1,941 of record CALZMZ010000066.1, read on the forward strand.
GCCTGGTTTACTGGTGGTGGACTTGCTGCATTAGGTGTTTACAAATGGATTGAAGGGCGATTATCCAGAGACTACCCGCTTGCTTATTCAGATGCGTGGGATGTAGCAAATAAAACTCTTGAAAACCTCGGGATAAGTATATCCAACAGCATTAGTGAAGACGGGAAAGGCAGGATAGAAGCAGTGAACAAGGATGGTAAGAAGATAACATTGATTTTAAAAGACCAGGGGCTTGGCATAACAAATATTATTGTTGTGGTTGGACTATTCAGCGACAGGGAAGCAGCAGAAGAAGTTCATGACGAGATACTGTCCATGTCAGGAATATAATAGCGCATCAGTTGTTTTAGATATATGGGATGTAATTTCCCTGGCAGTTTCTTTAAAACCTTTTTTTCGCAGGAGATCAAGGATTTTGTCAGATGCCAGGAAATTAAGGATTCTTTTTCTCTTTCCGCTGTCTTTTATATTTGTCAGCGCTTTCTGCCTTATGGTTTCCACCAATTTCAGGTACTGGCCATATTCTTTGCCGTAAAGATTTTCAATCTCTTCCCGGATAGCCTTTGATATTGCAGGGCTTGTACCTTCCGTAGATATAGCAATTGTCAGTGCTCCCTGTTTGACCAGTGAAGGAACAATGTAATTCCCCTCAGAGGGTGCATCAATGACATTAATAAGACAGTCAGCATCATCAGCAATTCTTTTATTAACCAGACTGGAAGATGTTCCTGCTATTACGATGAACGCCTTTTTGAGATCTCCTTTTCTGTAAGCCCTTTTCACATGCTTCAGCATTGACCGGTCACGGAGCTTTGCAAGTCCTGCTGTAATTTCAGGACTTATTACCCGCACCTCTGCTCCTGCTTTTAATAGAGACCGTGCCTTTCTCTCTGCAACCCTGCCGCCGCCTATTACAACAGCAAGTTTATCTTTCAGATCAATAAAGGCGGGATAATATTTCACTTGTTTTTAATTATTGAGGCCAGGACTTCCTTTGCATCACCTGAGATTTTATGAGATGGATATTTCTCGATAAGAGAACTTAATGCAGCTACAGCTTGTTCCTGTTGCCCGAGATTCTTATGAGAAACACCTATATAGTAAAGAGCTTCTGATTCATTATCAAAGTCGGGGTAAGTTTGAAGAATTTTATTTAAACGCAGTAATGCTGCTTTGTATGAACCCTTTTTAAAATAGAACCTGCCGACATAAAGTTCATATTCCGCAAGTATTTGTTTGCAGGTCCTGATCCTGTCCTCAGTCACATCTAGATAGGGATTTCTCGGATATTCCTGAAGCAGTCTCTCAAATTCATCCAAGGCGCTCTTTGCCCATGAGTAGCTGACGTCGACGGTCTTTATTTTTTTAAAATAGCTCATTGCCAGTTTAAACTGGGCATATGATGAATATCTGTGTCGGGTATGTATACTGAGAAATGACTCGTATTCAACAGCAGCTTCCTCATATAACTCATCTTCAAAATAAGTATCAGCAATTCTTAACCGGGCAATGGTGGCATATTTCTGTGTGGCATCTTTTGCCCTGATATCTTCCAGGACCTCCCTGGCTTCTTCGTACTTTCCTTCGCTGATAAGAGTGTCAGCTTTTTTTAAAGACTCTGCAGGCTCAAAAAAAGAAGATTCATGTTTATCCCTGGAACATGACAGCACAAATAGCAATATAAAAAGGAATAAAAGTATGAATTTAATATATAACTGGGGCTGTTTACATATCATTATTCCGGTCATTTCCCTGTCAATTTTATATTAATGTATAAATATAAATCAAACAGACCCGGCATACTTTAATTTTATGTAGTTGATTTGTTATATTACCTATTCGAAAGAAATGACTCGGGCGGATAGCTCAGTTGGGAGAGCACAGCCCTTACAAGGCTGGGGTCACAGGTTCGAGCCCTGTTCCGCCTACCATTTAAAACAAGGATAAGAGGATAAGGAAAAAAAGGGATGCCATATTATGGCAAGGGATTATATTTATCCCTTTTACCCTAAGCCCTGATCCCTATTCCCTGCAGTTCTCGGGGTGGTAGTTCAGATTGGTTAGAACGCTGGCCTGTCAAGCCAGAGGTCGCGGGTTCAAGTCCCGTCCACCCCGCCATTTAAGCTCCTCATTTTAATCAATACAAAAAAATCCTTTATTTTTTGATCTATCCTCTATATAATGCATGCATCAGCTTACATCATTATATCGACTGATAATTAATTCTATTTATTTACATCATCGAAGAGAAGTTCTGTTAACCTGAAAAACCGGTCAATGCGGCCGGGTATCAAGAAAGGGGAAGGTGATATGAAAAAGAATTCGTTGATCATCGTGATTGTCTTATCTTTTGTCCTGGTAGTGAGCGGAGCAGGGTTGTCTGTGGCAGAAAAGACCAGGTTTTACACTATCGGAACCGGAGGCGTTACCGGAGTGTATTATCCTACCGGCGGAGCAATATCCAGGATAGTAAATGCAAAGAAACAAGAATTCAACATGCGTCTTACCGTAGAGTCAACAGGTGGATCAGTCTACAATGTTAATGCGATCATGTCTGGAGATCTTGACTTCGGTATAGTCCAGTCTGACCGGCAGTTTCAGGCCATCAGGGGGCTTGCAGAATGGAAGGACAAGGGCGCCCAGAAAGACCTCAAAGCGGTATTCAGTATTCATCCTGAGAGTGTTACCCTTCTTGCAGGAAATGATACAGGGATAAAATCAATTAAGGACCTGAAAGGTAAACACGTTAATATTGGAAACCCCGGTTCTGGCCAGAGACAAAACTCAATAGATGCCCTTACATCAGTAGGGATCAATTACAAAGTTGATGTGAAGGCCGAAGGCCTTAAGGCTTCAGAGGCCCCCGGCGTGCTTCTTGATGGGCGCATTGATGCTTTTTTCTATACAGTAGGACATCCGTCCGGAGCATTTAAGGAAGCCACAGCCGGCACAAGAAAAGTCAGATTTGTTCCGATAGTTCTCGATGATTCTTTTTACCTGAACTTTCCTTATTACGCACGCAGTGTAGTTCCCATGAGTTTTTATCCAAGTGCCGTGAACGATAAGGACGTGCCGACTTTTGGTGTGAAGGCGACCTTTGTTACACACAGCAGGATTCCTGATGAAGATGTTTATAATGTTGTAAAGGAGATTTTTGTAAATTTTGAAAATTTTAAAAAACTTCATCCTGCATACAGCGTCCTTACTAAGGAATCAATGCTCTCCGGGTTGTCTGCTCCGCTTCATCCGGGTGCAGTTAAATATTACAAAGAAGCGGGACTTCTTTAATAAGTGAGCAGTGCGCAATAATAACAGCGCAGGGTCAGATGGCAGGACTTCTGCTCATGAAGAATTCAAAAAAATAGAAAAAGCTGCCGAAGAACAGGGGCGGATAGCTGAAGATCAGCTGTCCGCCCTTCGCCATGTAACCGGCTGGCAGCATTTCATTGTTCCAACTTTGGCAGTTTGCTGGTGCATATTTCAACTCTCCATAGCAAGCTGGCTTATAATAAACTCATCCTATATTCGAAGCATTCATCTTGGTTTTGCCATAGCTATTGCCTACTTCGGCTACCCGGCAATGAAAAGACCTGCTCAGGGATTTTTTTCCTTTCTGTCTGTCAGGTCACATATTCCTATAATGGATTTGACATTGGGTATTATCGCCTGTTGTGCTGCGCTTTATTATTTAATTGATTATACAGGCCTTGCCATGAGGTCTGGCTCTCCTCTATTAAGAGACATCATAATTGGCGCTGCGCTTGTACTTTTGCTGCTGGAAGCTGCGAGACGGGTGATCGGGCCGGCTCTTACGGTCATTGCAACTTTTTTTAGTTTCTATGTATTTTTTGCTGAACATATGCCCGGGGACTTTGCATTCAGAAGTGCGTCTTTCAGCAAATACATTGACAAGATTGTCCTGTCAACAGAAGGAATTTACGGGATTCCCCTTGATGTCTCTGCGACAGTTGTATTCCTGTTCGTTCTTTTCGGCGCCATGCTGGAAAGGGCTGGAGCCGGAAAATTTTTTATAGAGCTTTCATTGAGTATTCTGGGAAGGTTTAAGGGCGGCCCTGCAAAAGCGGCTATAGTGGGTTCAGGACTGACAGGAATGGTGTCCGGGTCTTCGATTGCAAATATCGTCACAACAGGCACTTTCACGATACCACTTATGAAAAAAGTCGGTTATAAACCGACAAAGGCCGCAGCTATAGAGGTTGCAGCAAGTACGGACGGCCAACTGGCACCGCCCATTATGGGTGCTGCAGCATTTATCATTGCCGAATACCTGGGGATTGCTTACCTTGAAGTGGTGAAGGCCGCAGCCATTCCTGCATTTGTTTCCTATGCAACACTTTTTTTCATAGTTCATGTAGAGGCCTCAAAAGCCGGGTTGCGGGGACTTACAAAGGATGAAACCCCGGATTTTTTTGAAGTCCTGAAATCAGGTCTTCATTACCTCATACCGATTGGAGCACTTGTCTATGAGCTGGTAGTGCTGCGTCATTCCCCTGAGGTTTCTGCATTCAGGGCGATCACTATCCAGGCTCTGATCATGGTTCTCCAGGAACCAGCCAGGAGTTTGAGGAATAACAGGCCTTTTGGCCCTGCCTTCAGATCAGGTCTTATAAGCCTTTATGATGCTGCTGTCTCAGGCGGACGCAATATGGTCACTGTAGCCATTGCATGCGCGGCTGCAGGCATAGTTGTTGGTGTTATAACCATGGGCTTTGGAAGTATCCTCACTGAACTGGTGGAGTTTCTTTCAGGAGGCAATATATTTGCATTAATAATTATTACGGCAATCGCCAGTCTGCTTCTCGGCATGGGGCTGCCGACAACTGCTACGTATATCGTAATGGCAGTACTTATTGCCCCTGTTATCATGGAAGTAGGTCTTGCAAACGGGTTTATTGTCCCTCTTATGGCTGCACATCTTTTCTGTTTTTATTTTGGCATTCTGGCTGATGACACTCCACCTGTGGGGCTTGCAGCTTATGCAGCAGCAGCTATTGCAAAATCACCTCCTGTTAAGACAGGCATTCAGGGATTTTTGTATGACATACGGACAGCATTGATTGCGTTTATGTTTATTTTTAACCATGACCTGATTCTCCATAACATTAACAGTTGGGGTCTGGCCTCCCTGATATTTGCCATGGCCTGTATAGGTAATTTTTCATTTGCTGCAGCTACGCAGGGATGGTTTATCTGTAAGAACAGGTGGTATGAAATCCCTTTCTTTCTCTTAGTGGCATTTGTCATGATGCAGCCCTCGTATGTTGCGGAATGGTTTGGTGTTCAAAATAAATACCTGATATATATAGCAGGTCTTTTGCTGGTCGGAGTGATCTATCTCAATCAGTTGAGGCGACGGCGTGTCTCTGTGATTAAATAGCGTCTGTGTATAAATTGACTGTCTTCATTCTGTCATGCCCGAAGTCTTTAATCGGGCATCCAGCCTCTGTTGAAAATACTGGATTCCGGCTTAAGGACTGCCGGAATGACAAAAAGACGAACAAAGCCTGCCTGTCAGCAGACAGGATAATGGACAGATTCAAGCTGGCTTGATCTTATAATAAAGTAAATAATTTAAGGAGTTAGGATGATGCTACATTTTTCAGGAGACATACTGATTTAACAGGGAAATACAGTTTGTATTGATTTGCAGATTTTTTTCATTTCAGGTAGTACAATATGTAAGTTGGAGCAGCTTGAAATGACTGCAGATTTTGAAAATATTTTTTGCTCTGTTCTAAATCAATTCTATCAGTTGTGTTCAATCCATCTATATGACAGAATGTATGAATAATATGGAGATTCAAACAGGAGCAGGCGCATGCGCTGGGTAATGAGATCAAAAATACATAAGGCTACGGTAACAGATGCCAATATTGAGTATATAGGCAGCATTACGATTGATGAAGAATTAATGGAGATGACAGGGTTATGGCCCGGTGAAAAAGTTCTTGTAGCCAGTAATACTTCCGGTGCAAGACTTGAGACGTATGTAATAACCGGTGACAGAGGGTCAGGGACTATATGTCTAAACGGGGCTGCTGCTCACTTAATTAAAAAGGGCGAAGAAATTATCATTATAGGATTTGAATTAACTGATAAACATATCAGTCCCAAAGTTGTTCTTGTGGATAAGGATAACAGGTTTGTTAAATACTTAAAATCATGACTGGCAGTTACGACAGCATGTTTTACAAAACTTCGTAATAACCACCATCAGCGCAGGCCTTGCATAGCTCTATACCATCAATGTTTACATCACGGCTGTCCTGAACAAATTCACCGCATTTTTCACATGTAATTCTTCTCTTTGGCCTTCCGGGCATATCTTCATCAGGGACGTTGACCTTAACTTCCCTCCATTCAAAGAGTTCCTCATCTGGCATGACTTTATAAGCTTCAAGCTGGCATTTGTATTTGTCCTCTATCTCCGGGAAATAGTTTTTTGCCTTTTGCTTTGAATCCTCCCTGGCAAGCACACGGACAGACCTGTCTGTCTCGAGGTTCACAAATGTGGCTGCCATTTTACCGTAGTCCTTTAGTTTTAATGATCTTTTTCCAGGAGAACATCCTGTGACTGACTGGATCGCGTCAGTTGCACACCGGTCTATCTCCACATAGACAATAAGCTTTTTTCTGTCTGCTCCTTTTGGATCATAAATCCCTATGTTATCAAGCCCCAGCATACTCAGTCTTACCCCAAGTACCTGTCCGGGACAGAGATGACCGTGTATCTTCACTGATTCATCAAGCAGGTCATGAAAGCTGAGATCAGAAATTAATAGATCTTTCAATAAATAAGAAACCTTTCTTATGACAATATCAATCCTATATTAATAAAAATGATTTTATCAGAACCAGATATTTTTTTAATTTTGTAATGCAGAAGCCCCCCATTGGAGTTGGTTCGGGATGCCAGCCTAACCCGTTATATTCATGAGGTAATTACATGCTGCCAGCATGCTTTGGGTTTGCATTTAAATTGGTTTTTTGGCATGCTAATAATATATATTTTCCTAAAGTCTTGATATAAGACCAGCTCCTTAATAAAGTCGCCATGAATAATTTATAACATGTATTTCAGCTGGTTATAATAGTTTAATCAGAAGTCAAGTGAGAGCTTATTTAGACCGTTAAGTTAATAGAGTACACTATGAAGAAGTTTTCTCTTAATCTCATCGAAATCCTTTCCATCTTCATCGGCATTTCTGTCCTGACGGGTCTGTTTTTTTTCAATTATATGGTGACACCCGTATCATATGAAGAAAAATGGAGAGAGGTTGAAATACCCGAGGGCTCAACGTTTACGGACAGCATAAATATATTGAAAGATAAAGGGCTTGTTAACTCCGGTCTGGGAATGCTTTTGATAGGAAAAATAACCATGTCTGACAGGGACATCAAGGCAGGCTTTTATAACCTTAGCGAATCCATGAGTCCTATTCAGATATTCGACACTCTTGTTGAGGGCAGGACAATTCAGTATATAATCACGATTCCAGAGGGTTCTGAACTCAGAAAGATAAGAAAGCAGTTTCTGAAAACAGGTCTTATGGACGATGAATCCTGGAAGATCGTTTATAATGAGGAATTTCTCAGTAAGCTTGAGATTGATGCTCCAAGTCTGGAGGGCTATATATATCCTGACACGTACAAATTTTCAAAAGGTACAGAGCCTGAGACCATATTTAAAATCATGGTGCAGAGGATGAAAGAGAACTTTGATGAACCTTTGCGAAAAAGAGCCGAAGAAATGGGATTGAATGAGAATAAAGTTCTTACCCTTGCATCTATTATCGAAAGAGAGGCAATATATGATTCAGAGCGGCCAACAATATCAGCTGTGTATCATAACAGGCTGAAAAAAAACATGAGGCTTCAGGCTGACCCTACTGTGCTTTATGGAGTAAAGGACAGGTGGAAACGTATCAGGTATAAAGACCTTAAAAGAGTGACTCCTTATAATACATACAGGTTTAAGGGTTTGCCTCCGGGACCGATTGCATCTCCCGGGATAAAATCGATCAGGGCCGCGCTTTATCCTTCTGATGATGATTACCTGTATTTTGTTGCCAAGAACGATGGCCGGCATTATTTTTCAAAAACAAACGCTGAGCATGCCAAAGCAGTTGTGCAGTACCAATTAAATGGCGTCAACAAAATCAAGAAAAAAAGGAAAAGCCTTAACTAAACAGATTGTCCTTGGAGGGACCAAAATAGGCGGAAAAGCGCCTGTTTTGGTCCAGTCAATGACAAAGACAGATACCTGTGATGTTTCTGCAACAGTATCTCAAATAAAAAAACTGCAGTCTGCCGGCTGTGAAGCAATAAGAGTTGCAGTACTGAACAATGATGCAGCACTTGCCATAAAGACGATAAAGAAAAAGATTAAAATCCCTCTTATTGCTGATATCCATTTTGACCATAAGCTTGCCCTTCAATCTTTAGACAGCGGCGTGGATGGATTAAGGATCAATCCCGGAAACATCGGCAGCAAACTCAAGGTAAGGGAGGTTGTTGCAGCCGCCAGGGCCAATAAGGTCCCGATAAGGATCGGGGTAAATGCCGGATCACTGGAAAAGGATTTGCTGAGAAAGCATAAACACCCTACAGCAAAGGCGCTTGTTGCCAGTGCAAGCAGACATATCAGGATTCTTGAAGATCTGAAGTTCACGTCCATTAAGGTTTCCCTGAAGGCATCGGATGTATTGAAGACAGTTGAGGCCTACAGGCTGTTTTCTGAAAAATACAGATACCCTACGCACATAGGAATTTCCGAAGCTGGTCCGGCTTTCACCGGAACCATAAAAAGTGCTGTCGGGCTTGGTATTTTACTTTCTGAGGGTATCGGAAACACAATCAGGGTCTCACTGACTGCTGATCCGGTCGAAGAAGTGAAAGTGGCCTATGAGATATTGAAAGCACTTCATCTCAGGCAGACAGGGCCTGAACTGATCTCCTGTCCTACATGCGGCAGGTGTAAAGTGGACATACGCGGAATTGTCAGCAGAGTAGAAGCAAAACTGGACCGTATTGATAAACCCATTAAAGTAGCTGTAATGGGATGTATTGTTAATGGCCCGGGCGAAGCAAGGGAAGCTGATATCGGAATTGCCGGCGGAAAGGGCATGGGCATTCTCTTCAAAAACGGTAAGGTGGT
>CALZMZ010000067.1 GCA_945788685.1 Thermodesulfovibrionia bacterium
ATCGTCTGAGAACACCTATTATCTCTCTGTTGATTTTGCAGATTCTTCTGATGAAAACGACAACTTCAGCCAGGCGACAATCATGCCGGTGAATGACCCTGACGGTTGTCAAAGCGACAGCATCAATGAAGTCGGTGATGTCGATGTATACCGGTTTAATGCTGCGGTGGATGATGTGTATGACGTGAACATAGACTTTTCTCCATTTGCCGGTGGTACTGATGTTGAGCTTGCCATTGATGTATATGACAGTGCAGGAGCGCTGATCCATTCCCTGTCGAAAAATCAGGGATATGCATATAATCTGGTTCATTATCTTATAGCCGGTGATTATTATGTCCTGATTGATGACTACGGAAGGGATGACTTTGATACATCATCCCCGTATCAGATCTGTATAGAGTCGGTTGCTGCTGACGAGAGAAATGAAAACGATGAAAAGCAGAATGCTTCTGACATGCAGTATGATGCCGGGAGCGGGACATTCATCGTGAACGGTGCAATTGAATATCTGGGTGATCAGGATTGGTATAACGTTCCTCTTGCTGCCATATCGACATCCGGTTTTAAGGTTCTTCAGATAAACTTTGATGATGGCAGCGAAAATACCGAGATGAATTATCGGATACATTTGGAAGATGCAGCTCAGGAAATGCTGCTGGACCATGAATACACAGGCGGATCAACTGCATATGAAACCCAGCTGAAGGCCGGAGACGGGGACCACAAATTAATGATCAGTTCAACAGGAAACGGGACCTTTTCCGGTGAGGCCCCTTACACGGTTTCAATCAAGGTACTGGATGTTTCAGATCCGGCAGAACTCGTTGTCAAAGCTGAAGGAACAGGGAATGATACTATTGAAACGGCTGATCTACTTACTCCGAGCACAGATCCGAATGATTCTACAGAGGCGTTTATCGGCTATCGTGGTGATGAAGACTGGTTCTCTGTAACGCTAGATGACACTTCACTACCTCAGGTTCTGGAGGTTTTTCTGGATACTGACGATCAGCCTTCCTCTGTGGATTACTATGTAAGCATAATGCGCGACACCGTTATCAAAAAGATCTTTGATGCAAATGGCGGAGACAGCGGTACTGAATTAAAGACAAGTCTCCTTGTTCCAGCCACAGGTTCCCAGGTTACGTACTATTTCAGGGTTGCTGATTATCAGGGAGATGACGGAGACGGAACCGTTCCATATCGGATCCGTGCAAACGTAAATGCGATTCCGGTATCACTTCCTCCTGATGGAGGCATTACCGGGACCGTTGTCTATCATGATGAGATATCGGAAATTACAGATACGACAGCTGAGACGATCAGTCTTGAACATAATTCCTTGACCGATAAAGATTACAGGGTAAATACCTCGATTCTCAACTATAATATTTCAAGTCCTCCTGCTGGAATTCAGAAAACACAGGCTGGAAGCCTTACAACCATTTCTTTCCCGTGGGTTGCAGGATATATTGATTTTCAGGGAGATCAGGACTGGTACAGGCTTGATTTCGGTTCTTTGATCGATGACCCTGCCAGTGACTGGTATTATGAAATCAGGATAGACCTGCATGAAGGTACGCCGGGATCATCCGTCGAGTATATTTGGAAATTGTTCCGTGACAGGAACAGCAACCAGATCCTCGTTGACAGGCAAAATGATTCAAATGGTTTTTTTGCAAGCGCCGGTGATGTTGATACGATTAAGCAGGCCTTTGACATGGCTATACCGGGTGGGTCTCAGGAGTTCTGGGTTGGAGATGCGTGGGAAGGCAGCTTCTATTTAAACATGAGTGATTTTAATTATGTAGGATCATCGCATCCTGATGATGACTGGGGATATGATGGAGTGCCGTATTATTTTAAAGTCACGCTTGTGTATCATTCCGGTGAGTCTTATCCGGAGTAAACTCTTCAGGTTCGTTGTCTTTAAAACCCTGCAGCAATGGCTGCAGGGTTTTCTTATTCTGATTTCCTAGTCGTGACATTCAGTACTTGATACGGTATCAACTCTTTATAACAGAAACAATACGTGGGTCTGCAATATGACAATCTGAACCATAATGACTGAATTGCATGACTGAAATGAATAATTCATAATCTATATCTTTGCTTCAGCCAACGCGTCTTTGCAGGTGCACTTTCTTTTATCCGGAATAAGAGTAAAGACAGCTTTAAGAAGTTTTTTCAGGTTCTCTGTTGTGTCCTTCATGGCCTCCATAACTTCTGCAACCGTCAACTTATGCCTGCTTATTCCTGCTGCATAATTGGCAACAACAGAAACACCTGAATAGCATATTTCGGCTTCTCGTGCCAGAGAGGCTTCAGGCATGCCGGTCATTCCCACAACATCCCCTCCAAGGATTTGAAAGCTTTTAATTTCACTCGCAGACTCAAGACGCGGACCTTCAACAGCTACATAGGTACCCCCTTTTTTTAATGTAACCTTTACTTTTCTTCCTGCCTTTTGAAGCGCCTGTGCGAGTTCAGCACAAAAGGGTTCCGTAAAATCAATATGCGCAACACCGTCTTTACCATCATAAAAAGTTGACTTCCGGTTTTTAGTCATGTCCAGTACCTGGTCCAGGATTACGATATCGCCGGGTTTTAATCCTTTCTTTATTCCTCCGACTGCACTGATCGAAATAATTCTGCTGACCCCCAGCTTTTTAAAGCCCCATATATTGGCCCTGTAGTTGATCATATGAGGAGGGATACTGTGATGCTTTCCATGCCTTGGAAGGAAAATGATTTCTGTTTCGTTCATCTCACCACATACATATTTTTCTGATGGTTTCCCATAGGGAGTTGATACTGTCCTGCTTTTCTTAATAGTCAGTCCCTTGATCTCATAAAGACCGCTTCCTGCAATTACACCGATTCTGGACATGGTCCCTCCTGATTTGACAGGTACATACAGAATTAATGATGTTTAAGTATAATAACACTTAACTTTACATGATAGAGATTATAAAATTCAAAAGAAAGGTAGAGACCGGGAACTGAAATGTGCTGGGATTATCATCAATAATTTTTCCGATCGATTAATCAGGATAAAAGTATGAACAGACCCTCAGATGACATATTATCAGGCATCCTGAAGAAGTCCATGTCAACCGGGGCTGATTATGGGGACATATTTATTGAAAATCAGCGGCCTCTGACTATACAGCTTGAAGACGATAAAATAGAAAAAATTTCTTCAGGAGTTGACGCCGGCATTGGAGTACGTGTGATATTCGGTGACAAATCAGCATATGCCTATAGCAATGATTTCTCGGAGGACTCCCTGTTTGATATTGCAGAAACGGTAAGCAGGGCTGTGAAAGAAAGAGATATCAGCAACAGGACATTTGATTTAACTAAAGCAATCCCAACAGTACACTTTGACATCAAACTTAATCCCGGTGGAGTTGACATGGCCCGAAAAATATCTCTGGTTGAAAGTGCCAATAGAGCTGCAAAGGATATTTCATCCAGCATCAAGCAGGTGTCGGTTGTTTACAGGGATACCATTCAGGATGTATGTATAGCAACATCTGATGGAATCATTGCTGAAGACGAGCGAGTGTATTCACTTGCACTGATACATGTTATTGCTGCAGACGGCGATATACTTCAGACTGGATATGAACCGGTCGGTGGTCTGGCAGGATTTGAAATATTTGAAGAAAACCCGTTTGAACAGACAGCTGTGAAAGCCGCAAAAAAAGCTGTCACTATGTTAAAGGCAAAAAAGGCACCGGGCGGCAGGATGCCGGTCGTAGTAGCTTCAGAGGCCGGAGGTACAATGATCCATGAAGCAATCGGGCATGGACTTGAAGCAGACCTTGTGCAGCAGGGGTTGTCTGTTTATGCTGGTAAGGTTGGTGAGAAGATTGCGTCTTCCCTGGTAACAATAATCGATGACTCAACACTTTCAGGCAGGCGGGGCTCATTCAGATTTGATGATGAGGGCATCCTGTCGCAAAGAACTGTTCTGGTTGAAAAAGGAATTTTAAAAGGATATATGTATGACGTTATGACATCATTGAAAGGTAATGTGCTTTCTACAGGTAACGGCAGAAGACAATCCTACAGAAGCAGACCTATTCCAAGAATGACCAATACATTTATTGCTTCTGGGGAGGGGGACCCCGAGAGTATCGTAAAATCAATTGATAAAGGATTTCTTGTTAAAAAAATGGGGGGAGGACAGGTCAATACTGTTACGGGTGAGTTTGTATTTGAAGTTTCAGAGGGATGTATTATTGAAAAAGGGAGCATAGGCGAGCCGTTGCGTGGAGCCACGTTAATAGGGAATGGTCCTGAAATTCTTAATTCTATTGATATGGTCGGAAATGATATAGGGTTTGACATAGGTACATGCGGAAAAGATGCACAGGGAGTACCTGTCTCTGACGGCATGCCGACTGTCAGGATACCTGAAATGGTGGTCGGAGGAAAAGTGTGAACTGTGCAGAGATAGTAACAGTATTGATGTATTAATGATACATTCTCTAATTTAAACCTATTGATTAATAAAACTATTTTCTCTGGTATCCAATTTGCTAATATATAACGGTTATGCGCCTTCAGAATACAATAAAAAAAGAAGTATATGTCCAGGGTAAGGGTCTTCATACCGGCAAAGAGATTAAAATGAGCCTGAGACCTGCTCCGGTGGATACGGGCATAGTCTTTATCAGGACCGACAAGGGAAACATAAGAATTAAGGCCAATGTCAGTTCTGTATCTGATACCGCGTTTGCCACGACTCTTAAATCTAACGGAGTGAGAGTCGGGACGGTTGAACATCTTCTGGCATCTTTTTCAGGGCTTTGTATTGATAATGTTTATGTCGAGCTTGATGGGCCGGAAGTTCCCATATTGGATGGAAGTGCTTTGCCGTTTATTACGTTGATCAGGGAAGCAGGACTGGAAAAACAGGAACAGGCTGTGCCGTGCATAAGGATTTTAAAACCTATTGTGGTGATGGAAGGTCCATGTCAGATCGCAATTACACCATATGACGGGACCAGAATAACCTACAGGGTCTTTTATACTCATCCGGCTTTTGGTGAGCAGAAAATGGGTATAGATATTACGACCATGAAATTTGTCAGTGAACTTGCTCCTGCCAGGACCTTTGGTTTTTTAAGAGATGTTGAGATGATGAAATCCAAAGGGCTGGTCAAGGGAGGTTCTCTTGACAATGCAATTGTTCTTGATGACAGTGAAGTCATTAATGGCGGTAAATTAAGGTTTGAAGATGAATTTGTCCGGCATAAAATACTTGATGCTATCGGCGACCTGTCGTTAATAGGGGCACCGATTTTTGGGCATATTATTGCAAACAAGTCCGGACACACGCTTCATATAAAACTTCTGCAGAAGATTCTTTTGTGTAGTGATTCATGGGAGATTGTATCTTTATCAGTGGGCAAATCTCCATCTGCAGCAGTTGCTGCGCAGGTTTAAAACTCAATAATAGTTATTTTCATTCAGGGCATTAAAGAGTACTTAACAACTGTTAAGGCTTATATTGACTCGTTCAATCCAATTTCGATAACAATTCACAGTGGGTCAGATTTTGATATTTGAATTGCTGTTCGATTAATAATTATTACACCATGTGGCCTCTGCCACAGTTCCAATTTCCTGTCATTCCGGCTTGTCCGGCCGGAGCGACTCACGTGTAAACTCGCATCGAGAATCTTTCCGGAAGGATTCCCGACGTGCTTCGCTTGCGGAAATGACATAAGGGAAGACAAGTTCAGGAAAATGGATTACTTGTCTCGCATTTACAGAACGAGTCATTAAAAACCTTTACAATTTCCGTAGACGTTATTAGTAGCTTTTGTATTTTAAAAAAAAGAGCTGTCCCACCTTGCGAAGGATGGGACAGCTTAATGTCTGCAGCATAGAAGAAATTATCTCTTTCTCTTTGTAGCTTTCTTCTTTGTAGCTTTTTTCTTAGCAGCTTTCTTCTTCGTGGCTTTCTTCTTAGTAGCTTTCTTCTTAGCAGCTTTCTTCTTTGTAGCTTTTTTCTTTGTAGCTTTCTTCTTTGTAGCTTTTTTCTTTGTAGCTTTCTTCTTCGTGGCTTTCTTCTTTGTAGCTTTCTTCTTGGCTACTTTCTTCTTAGCTTTCTTTTTTGCAGCGGCTTTCTTTTTGGCGGCCATTCAAGTTCACCCCCTTTCTTTTCCCATTTTTATGGGAGTATTTATTACAATCTTCCCAAGAGAAGAATCTTTTGTTTGGTTAAAAGCTTTTTTAACTGGCGTTCTCCAGCCCGTTTTTTTGTCTTATATTCAGAGATGCTCATTAATGTTAAATGTATAGATCTGCCGAACCTTTTTTCTATATCATCAAGCGTCTTTCTCAGGTGGTTTGAATCAGAAACAACAAACAGATCAACAGATGGAATGTTTGCATTCTTGATGTAAGATCCATGGATAAAGGCTGTTTTAGCTTCGGAAGCTTTGAGTACGGATTTGAGTGCACCCGGGAGACCCAGTGATTTAGCGATAAGACCCTTTAGCTCAGGGAAAAGGGGTGAGTTTCTGTTGACCATGAAGTATTTGAGGTTGCCTTCTTTTTCGGTGAGTACAAGATCCATCTTCAGCAGCTTGTCGAGTTCTCTTTTAACGCCTGATGGATTTTTATTGACAAGTCTGGCTACTTCTCTTACGTAAAACTTTTCTTCTGGGTTATTGAATAGCAGGGACATAATATCTGCCCTGATACCCGATGTAAAAAGTTTTTCTAACATATGTTATTTATAATTTATACGAAAAAAATAACCTTGTCAAGAAAAAAATACAAAAATGGAACATAAAAATACATTTTGTGAACGTTCCTGATATTGACACTATCGTTGATAAATAATGAACAGTTAGTAATCATGCATTTATTAACGGCATATGGAAGCAATAAGTTTAGAAAAAACTTTCTGCATATCAGAAATATTTTGACTATAGATGAAACGATACCTGTGATATAATGACGGTATGAAAGAGGCCATGTTTTATGAGAAGCGTGAAGAACAGAAAGTGAAATGCATTCTCTGTGCTCATAACTGCATTGTCCGGGAAGGCAGGCGTGGAATATGTGGTGTAAGGGAAAACAGGGACGGCAAGCTTTACAGCCTGGTATACGGGAAACTGATTTCCATGAATATAGATCCCATTGAAAAGAAACCTCTGTTTCATCTTTGCCCTGCATCAACTTCCTTTTCAATTGCCACGATTGGCTGTAATTTCAAATGCAAACACTGTCAGAATTATGATATCGCCCAGTATCCAAAGACCCATGGCAATATACCGGGAGAAGATGTAACCCCGGAACAGGTTGTGGATGCAGCAGAAAGGGCAGGCTGCAAAAGTATATCCTATACATATACTGAACCGACAATATTTTTTGAATTTGCCTATGATTGCGCAAGAATTGCTCATGAACGTGGTATAAAAAATGTTTTTGTCAGTAACGGATATACAGGCACTGATGCAGCAAAAAAAATCATCCCCTATCTCGATGGAAATAATATTGACCTTAAAGGTGATGATCAATTTTATAAACAGGTATGCGGTGCACGACGTAAGCCTGTCCTGGACACTATACAATTAATGAAAGAGTCCGGTGTCTGGGTTGAAATAACGACACTGATTATTCCTTCATATAATGATTCGGATGAGGTATTAAATGACATAATAGAATTTATCAGGTCTGTTGATCCGTCTATCCCCTGGCATGTATCACAGTTTTATCCAACACATGAGATCCTGGACCAACCCAGAACACCTGTAGATACGCTTAGACGGGCAAGGCAAATGGGATTAAAAGCAGGTCTTAAATATGTATATGAAGGTAATGTGCCCGGAGAGGGCGGAGAGAATACTTTTTGTCCTGAATGCGGGGAGATTCTTATAGAGCGGTTTGGTTATAATACATCCAATAAAATCAAGAATGGAAAATGTTTTAAATGTTCTCTACAAATTGAAGGAATCTGGGGGTAATACATAATGAGTAGTACACTAAGAGACGAAATTCTTGAGCTGATCTGGTCATTAAGAGAAAAGGGCTCAAAAAATATTGATGATATTATCAAGGGTCTTGGGGAAAGCGACACGTCTGATGAAATAATGAAGATGGAAAAAGCAGGATGTCTGATAATCAGGAATGATGATGTTGAACTGACCGATAAAGGTGAAACACGGGCACGGGACCTTACCCGACGTCACCGTCTGGCTGAAAGACTGTTTCATGATGTACTTGACGTGAGTATGCAGGAGAGTGAGAAAACAGCATGTGAAATAGAACATTTTCTCTCTCCATCAGTGACGGACAGTGTATGTTCATTTCTAGGGCACCCGCCAACATGTCCTCATGGTAAACCTATCCCGAGAGGGGAATGCTGTTCAAAATACAAGTCCGGATTCAGGCCCCTTGTTGTCCAGCTTAAGGATTTCGAGGTTGGCTCGAGGGGAAGGATTGTTTTTATTAGACCGTCTGACAGCACACGTCTTGAACGTCTCTCATCAATGGGTATAATAGCAGGCAGTGTCATTAAGTTAAAACAGAAGAGACCTTCATATGTCCTGGAAATAGATGAGACAACGCTTGCCGTGGACAGTCTGATAGCTGAAGAAATCTACATCAAGGAACATCAGTAAACATCATTTCCATATCATACATAAGGATTCAAGGGGGCAAGGGTTCCAGGGAGTAAAGACACATATGATAATCAGGATTAATTTTCATATCTAGCACTTATAAATTAGTATCCTTCATGTTTTTACCCTTGCCCGCCTGGCCCCTGTAATTCTGGGCCCCTTCTTCGTATGACTTTCCTCATAGTATATTTTTCATTATGCAACTAAATTAAAAAGATAATATGTTGATGTGTTTAAGTGAAAACAGGAGTAATTATCCAGTGTTCGAACTTAGATCATGATAAAGAAAATTATCATAATTTCACTGTTATCAGCTTTTACGTCAGTTTTTGTTTTTAACAGTGATGCCAGTACAGGATATACACGGGAACGGTCTGAGAAACTGTTTCATTTAATAGACTGGCATGAATACTCTTTGGAGACATTCCAGAAGGCCATTAAAGAACAGAAGCCGATTTACCTTGTGCTTTCGGCCCCTTCATGGTGCTACTGGTGCCATGTTTATGAGAGTGAAGACCATCTATATCATTCTGAACTTTATCCTTATATAAATAAACATTTCATTGCCATATTCATTGATTCTGACAGGAGACCGGACTTGACAAAAAAATACCTTGAAGGCGGCTGGCCGTCAACAACCATTTTTACTCCGGACATGAAAAGAATAAACGGATTTTCAGGACCGGGCGATCCCGGCAATCTTAAGGAATTTCTTGTTAAGGTGATCGCATTTTTGAAAGACAAGTCATTCTCTGAAAGTACTGGAGAGGTTACATACGGGGAAATGCCCCCGATTATTCCGGAACAGGACAATCTGCATACGGCAGAGAACATGTTTCTGGAACATCTTGTGTCAAGTTATGATGCAGCATTCGGTGGATTTTCACAGGGAAGCATGGGACAGAAGTTTCCAAACGGCTTTGTCTATAAATATCTGCTGGAATTGTATGAGGAAAACAGCAACGATGATTATTTAAATATGATCAGGAACACATTCAGCAACCAGTTTACAGAAATTATGGATATGAAAGATAATTACAGGCTTTTTGATCCGGTTGAAGGCGGGTTTCACAGGTACAGTACAAGAGAGGACTGGACAGTTCCTCATTATGAAAAACTGCTCGGGGACCAGGCAAAGATACTCAGGGCATATGCACATTTATTAAAAATCGACAATGACCAGAAGGTGAGAAATGCGGTTGAGAGTTCAGTAACGTATATCACTTCAAGGCTATATGATAAAAATGGCGCATTCTACTCAAGTCAGGATGCGTACCTTGAAGAAGGATACTACGGGTTGACAGCAGAGAAGCGGTTGAAACTCCCATCTCCCTATATTGACAGGACCAGGGTCATGGACGCAAATTCCATGATGATAAGCACGTTACTTTACATGTATGATGTTTTCAGAGATGAAAAGATCAGAGATGTTACCTTAAACAGTCTGAGCTTTATAGATCGTGAAATGATCGGAAGGCAGGGGGCCTATTACTATTATGATTATGATAAAAACAAAGCATTCTTAACAGGACAGGCAATATCCAATGCATGGGCTTTACTGGTATTTCTGGATGGATATGATGTGCTTGGAGAAAAAAGATATCTTGATACGGCACTCAAAATAGCAGAATATTCGCTCAAGAATCTTTATGACTGGAATTCAGGGGCGTTCTTTAACAGAAACAGCAAGGATATTGAGCATTTTGCTCCATATGAACAGGTTGACCTTACCAAACCCTATCAGGAAAATGCTGTCTTCAGCTATGCAATGCTTCGTTTATACCTGAAGACATCTGAACTCAGGTATCTGGACAGTGGACTGAAAACCCTGGGATATCTATTGTCGAGCAGACCGGCAGGCATCGATGAGATGTATTATGTGATCGGGGCATCAAAACTGGTAAGCAGGGAAGGGTTGCTGACTGTTCATAATCAGAACAAGGACTATATTAGCATGATCGTGGAGCAGGGCAGGTCAGATTTTTTTCTCACAAAACTTTTTGATGAAAGCCATGATAAAGGGGCAGCTGATGAGTTTCCAGAGTTGAAAGACGAAATGACAGAATCAGGATTTCTGATACTGGCAGGACTCGCATTTTTTGCCGGCCTTCTGAGCTTTATATCTCCATGTACCCTGCCGATCCTTCCGGCATATTTTGCACAAAGCATTAATCAGGGAAAAGGTGAAGTTTTGAGAAATACCATATTCTTCTTCCTGGGTCTTGCCACTGTTTTTTCGATATTTGGTATGGGAGCAAGTTATGCAGGGGGTGTGTTTCGGGAGAACAGAGTAGTTATAACTCAAATTATAGCGGTGGGCATTATTATATTTGGATTGCTGGAGGTGTTTGGAAAGGGTTTTTCAGGTCTGACATTACAGGTCAAAGGTATTAATAAAACTCCTGTTGGTTCTTATCTGTTCGGATCAGTATTTGCGAT
>CALZMZ010000068.1 GCA_945788685.1 Thermodesulfovibrionia bacterium
ATAATGAGGAAAAAATTATCAGGCAATTTAATTATATATCTTCTTTGCATACTATCGATAAAGCTATTGCCTCAAGTCTTGATCTCAGCATTACCCTGAACATAGTACTTGAACATGTTATTTCACAACTAAAAGTTGACGCAGCGCATATATTACTTTTAAATTCACATTCACACATTCTTGAATACGAATCAGCAAGAGGATTCAGAACGGATATTATTAAGGGCTCTTCAGTCCGGCTCGGGAGAGGATTCGCTGGCCGTGTTGCGTATGAGCAGACCCCCTTAATCATCAATGATCTAAAAAATTACTCATCAGGAATGCATAATACATCTCTTATAAAAGCTGAAGAGTTCAAGGCATATGGGGCTGTCCCTCTTATCGTTAAAGGACGGGTCAAAGGAGTGCTGGAAATCTTCAATCGAGATCCCATGGAAATTGAATCGGAATGGATGGACTTCTTAAACACGCTTGCAGGACAGGCAGCCATTGCTATTGATAATGCTGCTATGGTGAATGACCTTCATCGAACATACAACGATCTTGTAATGGCATATGATTCAACGATTGAAGGATGGTCTCTTGCTCTTGACTGCCGGGATAAAGAAACTGAAGGGCACTCCCAGCGTGTTACCGAATTAACAGTAAAAATAGCATCTGAAATGAGAATACGGGATGAGGAACTGGTTCATATTCGCCGGGGAGCTCTTCTTCACGATATCGGAAAGCTTGGCATACCAGACAGTGTTCTGCTTAAACCGGACAAACTTAATGATGAAGAGTGGAAACTGATGAAACGCCACCCTGTTATTGCATATGAAATGCTTTCGCCCATTAAATTCCTGCTCCCTGCAATTGACATCCCTCATTATCACCACGAAAAATGGGATGGATCTGGATATCCGTTGGGACTCAAAGGCGAGCAGATTCCCATCGCAGCCCGCATATTTGCGATTGTAGATGTATGGGACGCTTTAAATTCAGACCGTCCTTACAGAAAAGCTTGGCAACGAGAGAAGATACTGGATTATATAAGATCTCTTGAGGGTATACAATTTGATCCTCAGGTAGTGGAGATTTTCCTGAATATGGTATCAAAAGTGGATGAAATATTAATAGGGTAATAATTTCTCCCTTTTGTGTTCTTTCCTGTTTTCCTGTTACGATAAATTTTAATTATAAGTCCGATTAACCTCGGATTATTAATATGATATATTCTTGCCCGTCTGATTTTATGGATAATTTAAATTGAAATCTTTGGTTAGCACAGAACTTTGTACAGAACTCAGGAAATGTGTAAGATGCGGGGCCTGCAAAACTTTATGCCCTACGTACCACATGACTCTTAATGAGTCCATGGGAGCAAGGGGCAGGGTTGTACTGCTCGGGGAACTCTGCACAGACAAACTTGCTCCGAACAAAAAGCTTGCAGAAAGGATTTACAGCTGTATGCTTTGTGAAGCGTGCAAGGGTGTCTGTCCCACAGGAATAAACATTCCGGAAGTTATGTACCAGGGACGGGCATTACTGAAAAAATCGTACAAAAAAGGTTATATATCAAAAAAGGCTTTACGCACTGCCATTACTAATATGAATGATATTATGCCTATTGCACGAATATTTCAAAAGCTCTTATACAGGCCTTTTTACCGTGCCTTTGGGCTGCGCTACTTCCCGGAGATAGTATCAAAGCCTTTCCATAAAAGCATCCAGGTCTATAAAAATGTTAAAAAAACTGGCCGTATAGCCATATTTGCAGGCTGCAATGTTAATTATTTCTATCCAAAACTTGGTTATTTACTGTCAAATGTTCTATTGTCCAAAGGATATGAAGTTGTGGTTTTTAAGGGTGAGGAGTGCTGCGGCGCACCTTTGAGATCAATGGGCCTTGAAGATGAAGCATCGGACATGGCAGGGAGAAACCTGGAGCATTTTAACAGGGTACGGGCTGATGCCATAATAAGTCTCTGTCCGACCTGTACGCTGGTAATAAGAGAACAGTATCCATTAATTGTGGGTGATACTATCTCAAACATTATGGACTTAAATGAATTTCTGTTAACATTTGATTTTATTAATGACCTGGAAGCCGAATCCGGAGTTGTCACCTATCACGATCCCTGTCATCTCAGTCACGGGCTGGGCATAAGAGAGCAGCCCAGGAAGATCTTGGAATCAATAAGGGGCCTGGAATTCAGGGAGATGAAACATGCTGATGAATGCTGCGGTTTTGCCGGTCTTTTCAGCATGCAGTTCAAAGACATGGCAAACACAATCGGCACAAAAAAGATTGAAAACATTTCCAAGACATCTGCAGATACTGTAGTTACGTCCTGTCCCGGCTGCATAATGCAGCTTGAGGCCCTGAGTAAAAAGACCAATATTAAGATTAATATAAAACATATGGTTGAAGTAATTGATGATGCCATTCATGGTGTAAAGAACAGCAAAGGGTAAGCGGTAGAATCTGATGGCTATTCTGTATTGCAAATTTTGATTTTTCAATTATACTGATATAATAGCTTCTTTAAAAATACGTCAGAAGACCCTGAATCCCGATGCGGGTCTCTGCTAAGGGTCAATACGACAAGTTCAGGGTGACAAATAAACTCAATCCATAATAGAAACTAAATAAAAAGGAGGCGTTATGAAATTTTTTATTGATACAGCCAATATCAGCGAAATAAAAGCAGCATGGGAGCTGGGAGTGCTTGACGGGGTTACTACCAACCCGTCTCTTATTGCAAAAGAAAAAAAGAAAGCCGGGCCCCTGTTTAAAGAGATCTGCAGTATCGTTGACGGGCCGGTGAATGCTGAAGTAGTTAGTCTGGATGCTGCAGGAATGGTGAAGGAGGGGAAGCAGCGGGCAAAAATTCATAAGAACATCGTGGTCAAGATCCCCATGACAGTGGAAGGGCTAAAGGCAGTAAAGAAATTAACTGCTCTCAAGATAAAGACAAACGTGACCCTTATTTTTTCTGCCAACCAGGCCCTGCTTGCTGCAAAGGCAGGAGCCTCATATGTAAGCCCTTTTGTGGGAAGGCTTGATGACATAAGTCATTTTGGTATGGACTGCGTGAGCCAGATTCTTGATATTTATGATAACTATGGATATGAGACCGAGGTGATCGTTGCAAGCATCCGTAATCCGCTGCACGTGCTTGAAGCAGCCACCATGGGAGCCCATATTGCGACAATTCCGTATAAAGTAATTGAGCAGCTTTCCAAGCACCCATTGACTGATATCGGGCTTGATAAGTTCCTGGCTGACTGGCAGAAGGTGCCCAAATAGGGCACCTGATTACATGGATGAACTGACGATTACACTGATTTAAAGACAGATAATCCAAAGATTATAGAGATGAAAAGGGGACAGGGAGGGATGCAGGGAAAAGATCTGCTTACTGAGAGAATTATTGGATGTTGTTTTTAGGTTCACAGAGAACTTGGCCCGGGATTCAA
This sequence comes from Thermodesulfovibrionia bacterium, assembly GCA_945788685.1. Lineage (GTDB taxonomy): Bacteria > Nitrospirota > Thermodesulfovibrionia > UBA6902 > UBA6902 > CALZJD01. The sequence continues at coordinate 3,463 of CALZMZ010000068.1, forward strand.
TGAAAGAATTTATCATAATTCATTAGAATTGGCTATGAAAGAGGACAGGCTGGCTTATCAAAAGGAAAAGATTTTTATGGTTTCATATATGAATGTTTCCGTTGGTAATTTTAAAGCTGACTTAGTCGTTGAGGATAAAGTAATAGTTGAACTTAAATCACTGGCTGGCAATATTCCTAAAATCTTCGAGTCTCAAATTATGTCATATCTCAAGGCGTCTGAACTCAAGGTAGGCCTTTTGGTTAATTTCGGTAATAATAGCTCCCAGGTAAGAAGGTTCGTAAACTAATCTGTGATATCATAAAAATATTAATCGGTGTAATCAACGAAGTTAATCTGTGAAATCAACTTTAACGGAGATAAAGTGCCCATATATGAATATAAATGTAATGACTGCGAAGAGGAGTTTGAAAAGCTTGTTTTCGGCTCCAATCCTGAAGTGTCATGTCCGAAGTGCATTAAGAAAAATGTAACAAAGAAAATGTCAGCATTCGGGATGAGCGGTGTTGAAAAACAGACATCCTCGGGCTGTACCTCCTGCACCAAATCCACCTGCAGTTCCTGTAAATAATCCCAGACCCATCACCTATAACCTGTCACCCATAACCTATAACTATTCCCCGTCTTCCCACTTATTCCTTGTCATCTGAATTTGATATAAATACTTCCCTCAAAACATTGCTGGAGAGAAAATTGCATTTTTCTCCTGAATAATGTATCTAATGGTTAGATTACAATAATGGATAACACGCATTGTGAATCCTGATTCTTGTAAACAATAATAAATCAGAAGGAGTGATATTATGGTGAAGAAAATAGTTATAGCCATTATTTCAGTATTTGTTCTTTGGTCGATACTGGATTTTGTAATCCATGGTGTACTGCTCAGTGAAGCTTATAATGCCACTGCTGAACTATGGCGTCCCATGGAAGAAATGAAAATGGGTTTAATGCGAATTGTGGTTTTGATATCTTCGATCATTTTCGTGCTCATTTACGTTTTATTTTTTAAAGAAAAGAATATTAAAACAGCTCTTATATACGGGATTTTGTTCGGGACAGCTGCCGGAACTTCCATGGGTCATGGGAGTTATGCTGTGATGCCTATTCCATATAATATGGCATTCACCTGGTTTTTAGGAACAGTGATTCAGGCAGCGTTAGGAGGTTTGATAACTGGTTTAATAACTCGTGATAAATCCTGAATCAGGAAGATATCGAGGTTGAACCTCAATATATTGAAGCGGGCTGGTAAACTGACACAACCGGGTTGTATCGAAAGATACCTGTTGTCGTATTAAATATAATTTTCTGCTCAAGGCCTTTGAGTTTTTCTTTAATGTTGTCAGGCAATTCATTTTTTCCATTGGAAATGACCACGACGGCCGTATTTCTGTCATTAACATTCGCAGAATTTTTGTAATATTCAGGATTTTTATATTCCCAGGTAAACCGTAATGGCGATTCTCTTATCTTTTCCAGAGGCGGTACATCTGTATCATAATATTGGTAAATGATTTGTTTATTGGTATATATATCCAGTACCGGTACTGACACAGCCGGATTTACTGCTGATGCAACAGAAGGAATGGTGATTACCCTGGCAACCGGTGCATCAAGAGTATTCAAGAATGTTCCAGCCTGACGAAGGTTTTCTTCGCTCATTGTTTTAAGAAAGGGCAGATAGGCAAAGAATGCTACAATCAGTGAAAAGGCCACAATGGATGAAACAATGTATCTTTTCAGATCTGAATTTTTCAAATAGTTCAGCCCGTATGAAGCCATTAATGTGAACATCGGAAATAAAACCAGCACATACCGCGAACGCCTGATTTGCATAATAACAATAAGTATAATGAGCCAGCTGATAATCAAGAATTTAAGATCCCGCTTTTTAATCGCAACATATAATGAGAAGATTGCAGACAGGGTGATAAAGGGATGTGTCTGAAACAGAAATGTTGAAACAAAACTCTCTCCCCACCTCCTCAGGCCGGGTGCCTGGTATTCACGGAGGAAAGCGATCTGGCTGAGGATTACATCAGATGTAAGCAGTAAAGCAATTCCAGTAAGAAATAAGGTAATGACTGCAATGGACAATCCCCGTAACAGACATGATCGTCGTTCGCCTTTTTTAATTTCACGTTCGACGTCCGTCGTCCGACGCTCGACGTTCTTTAACATATACACAAAAAATATCACAACCAATACTGACAGCATCATCCATGTTGAGTATTTGGAGAAGATGGTGAAGAAGATTACAAAGGAGCTTAATAAAATCCAGGCACTTCCTTTTTCCAGTGCTTTAATAAATGAGTATACAGAGAAAGTGAGCAGAAACATGGTCGGTACATCTACCAGCATGAGAGGGACCTGGGAAAAGATATAGGGAATTCCCATAATCATTGCCCCTGCATAAAATCCGACATCATCACTCCATAAAATCTTCCCTGTACCATACGTAAGAACCACTGTTAATGAAAAAAGTATGGAGTTAAACAATTGAATATAAATTCTGGACTCTCCAACGAGTTTAAATATAAGGCCATATATAAAGGGGACAAGGGGAAGGTCAGTCCAGGGGCTCATTGATTTACCCCATTGAGACAAAAATTGACCTGCTCCGTACAGTTCAATATGCTTGGCATATGTAAAATATCTTGAGACGTCAATAATGACCTCAGGCTGTGACCAGAAAAAAGCTGATACTGTAAAGGAGGAAAGAAAGAGTGTTAATGCAGGTTTGTATTGTTCATATTTCAGAAGTGAGAGTGCATAAGCAAGAGTTAAGCCCAGTACGAGTAAAGGCACAAACCAGACCATGTCCATATACGCAAATGTCCATTTCCAGCTTGTAAGCCTGTTATCATCAACATGTCTGAACAGATATAACAGAATAAAGGAGGCAAGGGAGAGAAAGGGGACCAGCAACAGGTAATGATTCTTTTTTGCAGATAACACTTTTTCAGACATGCCCTAGTATACTATACTCTTCGGGGTATCAAATAAGGTAAGACAATGGGAAATAAATATAAAATATCAGTTGAAGAGATGAATGAAAGGCTGGACAACTTTCTTTCTCTGAAGTGCGATATAAGCCGGTCGGGTATTCAGCGCTTGATAAAAAGCGGACTCGCAATGGTAAACGGGGGAGTTGAAAAACCGGGATATAAAGTGAAGGCAGGGGACATTATCGAGCTTATCGTGCCTGATGAGCCGGATACCATTCTGAATGCTGAGGACATCCCTATCGACATAATATGGGAAGATGATCACATGGTGGTGGTCAACAAACCGCCTGGAATGGTTGTCTACCCTGCAGTCGGCAACAGGAGCGGCACATTGATGAATGCTCTGGCTTTTAAATGTAAAAAACTCTCTCCTGTAGGCGCGCCTTTAAGACCTGGAATAGTCCACAGGCTGGACAAGGACACATCAGGCATAATGGTAATAGCCAAGGACAACATAACCCATTATGATCTTGTGGACCAGTTCCGTGAACGGGATATCGAGAAGCAGTATCTTGCGCTCGTATTCGGAAATCTGAAAGACGATAAAGGGGAGATAAAAAAAGCGATTGGAAGGGCATGGTCAAACAGAAAAAAAATGTCAACAAAGACAAGGAGGGGCAAAGAGGCGATTACACAATATCAAGTGATAGAGAGGTTTGGATATGCCACACTGGCAAAGGTCAGGATCCTGACCGGAAGGACCCACCAGATAAGGGTGCACTTTGCATCAATAGGGCATTCAGTTCTGGGTGACAGTTTATACGGCAAAAAGGTCAGGCTGGAGACCGATAAGGGAATTATACAATTCGGCCGACAGATGCTTCATGCTTCCAGATTGAAACTGAAACACCCTGCAACTGGGGATATTCATGAATTTACAGCTCCTTTTCCTGAAGATATGCAGGAGGCAGTTGAGAAGCTTAAAGAGCTTTCAGATTAATCTTGGACATATCCTTGGGAATGAAATGCCATATCAGTTGAAAACGTCCCAGGTGATGAAACATAAAGAGACGTGTCATTTATTGACATATTCTAACCAGACCAACTTTTTATTGCCCATCTGAAAACTGTGCGCAGTACCCCGGTTTTTTAGTGTCTCATTCAGTCTATCCCATGTTTCTTTGCCAAATACAACTACACCTTGTATCGATTCATCCATTTCTTTGAGTAAATCCTGAATATCATCAACCCTTTTTCCCTGTCGATTGCTATATAAAGCGAAAATCTCGCCATTCATCTGATACAGTAACAATCTATTTTTCTCTGGAACATTTTTTTTAACTGCCTCAGCGAGTGTAACGGGTGTTTTATACATATTAAATGCCGGAAAAACTATACTGCCGACACATAATCCTGAAACAATCATTATACCGATCAGGAGGTGAAACCATTTCTGCGTGAGCCCATTTCTTCGGAATAGCAGAAATAACAGGACTGAGCCCAAAAATAATATCATTATATTCGGGATAAAGACCGTATAAGAAGCAGGGATTGAGATAAAATACAGGGCTGTAGCCCCCCCCAGGGCCAACAATAAGAACAGGATAAGAAGCGGATAGACAGTGCCCTTAATCCATTTCTGCGGCAGATCTTTCATACGCGGCATGACCGAGGCGAGGAGAATACTGGCTGCCGGATAGACTGAAAATATGTATAAATTACGTTTGCTGCTGCTTATACTGAAAAAGATAATAACGAATAAAATCCAGCCGGTCAGTTTAAGAGAATGCTTCCTCTGGGATTTATCATTGATTAATAGTGCAGTTGCTGCCGGAATAAAGAGAGTCCATGGTAAAAAATCGATAATAAGATATTTGAGATAGTAATAAAACGGCTTGACATGTCCGCCAAAGTTACCCTTAAACCTGCCGACATTCTGTTTAAACAGGAGCTCATCAAAGTATTCTTTTGGTGCACCATTATGATGCGCCAGAAGAAGCCAGAGAGCGGGCCACAAAAGAGCGAGGGGTATTCCCCACAGCCAGTACTTTTTTAATACTTTTTTTTTCTCCCCGGCAAGACAATTGGCTGTAACATATATTCCGCACGGGACAATGAGCCCTACGGGTCCTTTTGCCAGAATAGCACATCCCATGAGTGAAAAGGCAGTAATTCTTTCTGTGGGAGAATCAGTTTTTTCACTTCTAAAAAGGTAATGGAGCGCTGACAGCGTAAGGCCGAGCAAGAGCATATCTATCTGTCCCATACCTCCCTTCTGCCAGAAGAGAGATGAGGTTGAGAGAATGAAAAAAGCTCTCCATGCAGTTTTGTTATCGTACCATGCGGCTGCGAGTCTGCTGAGGGCCCAGAATGATAAAATTGCTCCAAGCAGTGTTGGTAAACGGCCGGACAGACCATTGAAATTCCCCCCCGTTAACTGAGCAGAGGCATTAATGAGCCAGAACATGAGCGGCGGTTTATGCGCATAAAATTCTCCATTCCTCTGAGGAACAGACCAGTTTTTTGTTTCATACATTTCTTTTGCAACGTAGGTATACCGCGCTTCATCGGGTTCCCATAAATCACGCAAGACATACTGACTGCCCCATAGAAAAAGGGAAAACATGATGATGAAGATAACGGGAACTTTTTTATCAGCTGAAAAGAACTTGTGCATCAATATTTTTGTTTGGAGAAGATATTGTTTTTCCCGATTTTAAAATCAGGAAAAACTTTCTGTACAACATGTTTTATAAGTAAAATGGATAACAGCAATCCAATGCCGATAATAATCTGGGTGTAATTTCCATTCATACTTCCGCTACCGAAAATGGTAAAGACGACTGCCAGCGGGATAAATCCTAAAAAAGATGCGGCAAGATACGGAAAAAACGGTACGTTGCAGCTCCCGCAAAAAAGACTTGCCAGTGTAGCATTTGAAAAAGGAAACAGGCGTCCGTACAAAATCCACCAGAACGCATTATCCTGAAATCGCTGCTTCCATACATTCAGCCTGATCCCAAAACGACGTTTAATAACGGAACCAAGAATAAAGGATCCGGCATGATATAATACTGTTGCTCCTATAACAGAAGCAATAAGGCCAATTAGTATTCCCCATGCCGTACCGAATATCGCTCCGGAAATCGCGCTTATCCAGATTCTTGGTATGCCCAGACTTATTAATACCCCTCCTGCAGATATGAAAATTACTGCGCCGAGGACCGGTGACGTAAATATTACATGCCGGTTAATTAATTCTCTTATCGACTGTAAATCAGTACCATGGGTATGTATCAACTCACTCTTTATGAAGCTTGCCATGAGAACGAAGAATAAGCCAGTTATCAAAATACGGATAATATCTCTGAACACCTGATTTTTTGTATTATCGTTTCCCTCTGACAGTGACTGAGATTTTATCATAATTTATTTTCTTCCCCATGAACACTATAGTTGAGGCTTCGTTTTCTTAACCAGTACACTCCGGCCAGATCTACGATACCTGCAAAAAGCCGGCTATATATGCCCTGTCCATATTTACTGAGCCCTTTTTTGCGCGGTCTGTGATTCACAGGTATTTCAGCAACTGTATAACCTGCCGCAAGAAGAAGAGCCGGGAAAAAACGGTGCGCGTTACGAAAAAAGTGGATTCTGTCGAAGCAGCTGCGTTTAAAAATCCTTATGGAACATCCAACATCTGAAATGTTATCCCTGATAACAGCCGATCTGATCTTGTTGGCTATTGTGCTGCTCATTTTACGAATCAGGTTGTCTGCTCTTTTTTTTCGTATACCGCACATCATGTCTACCTGTCTTTTTTCCATTTCGTCAAGAAGTATCCGAAGATCACGCGGATCATTTTGCCCGTCTCCGTCAAGTGTCCCGATAATTGTGCCTTGTGATGCCTGAATACCTGCTTCAAGAGCAGCAGATTGTCCGCTATGAGGAGAGAGGTGGATAGCCCGAAAAAACTCATATTTTTGTGCAAGGCTGTTTATCATATCAGGTGTGTTATCAGTTGAGCCATCATCGACCATGATTAATTCCCAGGGAACATCAATACTCCCGCTTAAAACATCATATACCTCATTGCATACCGATCCGACACATTCTTCTTCATTATAAAAAGGAATGACAATGCTTAACTGCGATTTCCCACTTTTTTGCATATACCTATGATAAACGTCAAAGAATTAAGACAAAGTCCGGGTATATAATTATTAAAATATGTCTCTTAAACAATACATTTCAAATTTGTAATGCGCCATTGATTTTATACTATATGTGAATTCGATGCACATGTACAATACCGTACCGTTTTTTCTGAATTGCATTTTTAGAGATGATCAACCGGATCCTTTTGCTTTTGATGATAAATTTCAAGAATGGATTAAGTGCCCTGGAAAATATCTTTGTTGTATGGATACAACACTATGAGTAGGAATACAAATGATCCCCCGAATTCCAGGAGTTCCCCAATTTTACTGTCAGGTATTAAGTTGATGAGAATAAGGACCAACAGAATACTAAATACGTGATGGACCATGGGAATGGGGATCGCAAGGGAATCGATGAATTTTTTCATGCCCTCTTTTTTTCTGTACAGATAGGGAATAAGTACAGTATAAATGGAATAAGTACAGTATAAATGACCGCGACAATGCCGAGTATTTTGCTGAAGACAAGCTTATTTATCTTCACGCCGTATACAACAAAATTATGTATGTTTGTCTCCTTTTGAGCATTGTATTTTTGAAAAAGCTCAGGAGTGTCAAGATTAAATATCCTTTGTCCCCATGAAACTTCTTCGCCAGCTCCGAATATAAATAGCAGCGTAAAGAATACAGTGCCCGACAAAAAAAAGAGAGGTTTTTTATTTCTTAACCGTATTGTACGCGTGATGCATATAATCATCCCGCATACAAGAGCAGCAACAGTTAGCCATTCAATGATACCGTCCTCATGCACATAATCACGGAACAGACTCCGGTCAATGGCAAAAAGCACCATCCCTGTCAGAATCATGAGAAAAACGAAAATCAGTGTTATGAGTTCAACGCGACCTATCTTCATCATAACGTGCGATGCCACCTCCTTATGTTAAGAAGTCTAAACCTCTGGTCGTATGGAACGGGATAAGAATATGATTATTTTATCGTAAACCGAAAAATGGTGCAATTGCCTGAAAAAAGGACAAAAAAGGGCCGGTTCTCACGGGATTCACTTGCCCTATGTTAAAAGTGGACAACTGCAAGGTCTTTTTTTTTAACATCCTGGTCATCAAATTATTTTCCGTTAGACCAGAATCTGACTTCAGGTAAAGATTTATTCAACGGGTAAATCCTGAGATTCACCTTTTCACGAGGCACAGCATTAGGGACAATTCCTGCAATGGATAGTTTCAAATGATACATCTTAATTTTGGCTTGCCATTGTTCATCTACAGGTTTGACATTTTTATGCCGTTAGAATTAAATTATTAAGTCGCAACAAATCTGCATCGCTGTCCTGGTTTTACCCAATCTAGACAGAGGATACATTAGAAAGTACTGTGTGCGCTGAATATAAACAGTATATTTGTGCGTAAAAAATGAAAATGTTTTCGAAAGGAGGTCGCCATGGCTGGAAAAGCAAAATCAAAGACCGATGTTTCTGCAAGGGCCGGTATGAGAAGTGCCGGAAAGCATTGCAGCAACTGTGGCAACAAGGTTGATGTTGTCATGTCAGTTACACCGACAGGAAAGAAAAGTATGAGACGTCTCTGCTGTGGAGAGTAATCATCGATATCTCCTGCGGTGAAAACTGCTGTTTCACCGCAGGAGTAAATTCTCCTTCCCTGATATATTCATCACAAATAACTAGTTTTCGGAAATTATTTTTACAGGAAAGCCGAGCCTGCGGACAGCCATGTAAACATGTTTGCGGTCGATGATGTCAGGATCGTATTTGACCTGGATAATATCATCGATAAAACTGACAGAGGCATCTTCAATACCATCTTTGTCCAACAGGAGATTTTCCATGTCCTCTGCACATCCTGTGCAGACTATGCCGTCCGCCCTCAGATTCATCTCTTTTAATTTATCACTCATAATAAAGATCCTTGCCATGTATTATATATACATTATTATAAAACAGTCCTGACATTCTGACTGCAATCAGTATTCAAAGTTAATTGATATTTTATAAGTATGTTTTATTGTGATAAAGAAATCGGTGCTTATAGTAGTAACTTTCCAGTTATGAATAAAAAGGAGATCTCCTAATGGCTGATTTTATCGGATGGATAGGATCGGTCGCTTTTGCTATGTGCGGCATTCCCCAGGCATGGGAATGTTATAAAAACAGAAGTGCCAAAGGGATTAATCCTTTATTTGTTATTCTCTGGCTGATAGGAGAGGTATGTTATGTGGCAAGCGTGCTTATGAAATTTGGATGGGTCAACTGGATGATGTTTAATTACACAGCTAACATATTCTCCATTGCTGTTATTATCTATTATCTTCTTATGGACAGGAAGCGCACTGCATCTTTAAAGGACTGAAATCATTCATAAAAAAAGCTCTTTTCCTTTATCATTCAGCATAATCCGATTTTACACTCATTTCAGAGCAAAAAAAACCTTGACAAGCAAGCCTAATTTCAATAAAGTCTAATAAGATATGGCAACATGATTTCATATTATTTTTTATAAAGGAGAGAGTAATGCTGAAAAGCAAAAGGGAGTTTACAAGATTTGATCTGCCGATTATTGTGAAGTTCAGGCCATCTTACGGGGCCACCCGTTATTCACTTGGATTAACAAAAAATTTTTCATTTGAAGGTCTGGGCCTTGAAGCAAGGGATTTTAACTTTATTAAAAATGAAAATCTGGAGATGGAAGTTAAATTTCCACAGAGCGGATCATCTGTGTCCCTTTTAGGCGATGTTGTCTGGAAGAGACAGGTCGGCTCAAGCAGTATGGCAGGAGTTAAACTCAAGATGAAAGACAGAGATTCACATAAAGAATTGATGGGAAAAATATCATCAAACTGGAACATTCCTTTGGACAGCATAGTAAGTAAAGGGGACGCTGAAATTATTGAACCGGTTGCCTTAGAAAAAAAGAAATCAAAACCTGTCGGCAAGAAACATAAAGCTGAACTTCAGTCCGGACAGACCGGCTTTATAAAGAAATATCTGAAAAATGGAAGCTGCAAAGTTACTTTCAGGTTGCCGAAACAGGCTGCTCCTGATGCCGGGGAAATAGCAATTGTGGGTGACTTTAATGAATGGGACCATGGTCAGATATTCATGACCCGGCTGAAAAATGGAGATTTCAGGGCAACACTGGAAATACCCTCGGGCAGAGAATACCGCTTCAGATACTTTATAGACGGAAACCGCTGGGAAAATGACTGGCAGGCTGACAGATATGTCCCGAATGATTTTGGTTGTGATGATTCGGTGCTGTCCCTCTGAGGACTGCCTTTATTTTTTAAAGGTGATATAAAAAAGAAGGGCAGCTGCTGCAACTGCCGCAGCAAGCATTAAAAAAATATTACTGTAGATCCACCCCTCAACGCAGGCATTCAGCGGATTCAGGCAAAATCCGGTTGATCCCGTATCCAGCAGCCTTCCAATCCCTGCTGTGCTGAATGCTCCTGATATAAAAAAGAGAAGGTTATATATTCCCATTCCGATCCCTGTTTGATCCTTTGACAATGAAATTGAAATTGTGTGCGGCAGAGATGACTGAAGCAGGGCAAATCCGGCATAACTGATGATCAGTGTTGATGTTACAATCCAAGCCGCCTGTCCTGCCGCCGTTGAGAGCGCCAGAAAACCTGCAACGAGACAGGCAGATCCAAGGTATACAACAAACCTGCTGCCTTTCCTGTCCGAAAGATTACCGCCCATGACACCTATCAGTACGGCGCTGATCGCACCCGGAAACAGAGTCAGTCCTATACTATCGGAGCTGAGTCCGTTAAGTTCCCTGAGCATTATGGGGACCATAAACAGCATGCCGAATAAAGCACCTATAGAGAGAAATGTGGTGATGACAGTGGTTCGATACTGTTTAATTGCAAACAGGGAAGGGTTAACAAAAGGATTTTGGATTTTTTTGATATGAAATTTGAAATATGCTGCCATAACAACGGAAACTGCCAGTAATATCCAATTGCCCTGAGTGACATATATAAGCAGAAATGATGAAGATCCCGCGATAAGAACTGCCCCTGTATAGTCAAATGTGCCAGGATTTTTTTTCTCATCCGGCAGTATACGC
>CALZMZ010000069.1 GCA_945788685.1 Thermodesulfovibrionia bacterium
GAGTCAGTCCTATACTATCGGAGCTGAGTCCGTTAAGTTCCCTGAGCATTATGGGGACCATAAACAGCATGCCGAATAAAGCACCTATAGAGAGAAAAGTGGTGATGACCGTGGTTCGATACTGTTTAATTGCAAACAGGGAAGGATTAACAAAAGGATTTTGGATTTTTTTGATATGAAATATAAAATATGCTGCCATAACAACGGAAACTGCCAGTAATATCCAATTGCCCTGAGTGACATATATAAGCAGAAATGATGAAGCTCCCGCGATAAGAACTGCCCCTGTATAGTCAAATGTGCCAGGATTTTTTTTCTCATCCGGCAGTATTCGCCTTAAGAAAGGGATAGCCAGAATAGTGGCCATTGAGAGAAGAAAGAGATATCGCCAGTGAAACAGGTCAGCAATAAAACCGCCCATAATAGGACCCAGCCCTGCAGCAAGGGCAACTGTGGAAGCAATAATTCCAAGCATATTCCCCCTTATATGAGGCGGGAAATATCTGGTCACAACAATCATTGCCAGGGCAGGAATTGCAGCGCCTCCGGCAGCCTGTATTAATCTTGCGATAATCAGCATTGCATACCATTTTGAAAACAGACCAAGGACAGAACCGGCATTCATCAGGACCAGTCCCAGGGTGATCAGGCTCTTTACAGGATAGATGTCAGCAAGTTTGCCGTAAATCAGGGCTCCGACAGCAAAAACCAGTATATATCCGGTCATGACCCAGCTCACTTCTGATGGAAGCAGTCGATATTCTTCAGAAATATCAGGAATGGCTACCTGGAACATAATCCCGTTAAGAACAGAGAAGAAGATGATAAAACTCAAAGGAATGGTAATTTTTTTAAAGGACTGGTCTGATGGTTGATTTAATTTTATATTCATTAATTATAATATTATTAATAGGGTCATTATACAAAAATAACATGTTATGATCGACTTTTAGCTTATTTATAATGATATACTTTATATATAGACTATTATAGAGATTGGGGTGGGCCATATTGTCAGAAGAAAAGCAGTGTCATGCATATTCGGTTTGCAGGACGATCACGGATTGCTTTTTTAAAAAGAGCAACGTCCGATTCATTATATTACTTACTTCTGCTTTATTTTTTTTATGCCCTGTGTTTAATGTCTATTCTGTTGATCTTGCACTTCCAGCTGATAAATACTGGCCTTCATCAACATGCCGTGACTGCCATGTAAAGATAATAGAACAGCACATGCAGTCAAGGCATTCCCGGTCATTTGTAAATCAAGTGTTTCAGGCCCAGTATTTTAAGGAAGTGGTCCCTTTAATTGACACAGAGACCAGCATAGTCAAGGATGCAGAGGGCTGCATCGCCTGCCATTCTCCTGTTACATATAACACCGGCAAAAAACTGATAGTATCTAATAAGGAGGTTTTATATGATTCATCAGGAGTGACCTGTGATTTCTGTCATACCATAAAGGATTATAAAGGAGAAAAACCGGGAGGCGGCAATTATATCTCTCAGCCTTCAAAACAGAAACTCGGACCATTTAAGTCAGAGGCCAGCTGGCATCATATTTATTCAGAATTGCACACAAAAAGTGAATTTTGCGCCATCTGTCACAACATGGTTAATCAGCACGGGGTTGAAATCAAGTCCACTTTTACTGAATGGAAAAACAGCCCGTATGCTGAAGAGAAAATCCAGTGTCAGGACTGTCATATGAATGCCAGGGGATTTCTCATTGAAGATGAACCCGTATATGAATCAGGAAAATCTTCATACTCTGTATTGGGGTTTTCTCCTTATCGTGAGAAACTTTATACTCACCGGTTTCCGGGTGCCCATACAAAGGAACAGATTGTCGGTGCTATTACTCTCAGTATGGAACTCAGCCGGTCTGAAGCATCAGTCGGAGATGACGTGAAAATCAAAGTCATTATTGACAATTCAAGGACAGGGCATAAAATGCCTACGGGCAGTGCAGACCTGCGTTTCATGTATCTGGAGCTTAAAGCGAAAGGGGAGAACAGATCACATTTTATTCCTGCGATGCCGGGCAGAGGATTGTCCGGGTATGATGTTACGGGATCTGGCATATCTGATGCAGAAATCCTTGGAAGAGAAATTGCTGATGGAATGCGCATATACCGGTCCATATATGTTAATAAAGAATCCAGACAGACGTTAGCATCTTATGACGCTGTAAGGATCGTATTTGACAATCGTATAGATGCATGTGAAATAAGAGCAGAAGAATTTAATTTTGTAATTACAGAATATATTAAGGATTCTGTAACTATTGAAGCCAGGTTATTTTATATGCCGTATCCGGCTGCATTTGCAAGGAACCTGGAACTGCCAGAGCCGGAAGCATTTGAAATTTCATCTGCTAAGAAACAGCTCATCATAAAATAAGTTCCATCTAACTCTACCGGGCTTTATTTCTCCTGTTGACCTTTTGTTTTCAGGTCAATATACTATTCCACAATAAGGGACATGGCTTTGCAGTATTTCTTTTTTCAAAGCCTGAACAGAAATTAATTTTATTGTCTTTTTTGCGGCATTATATTGTATTGCCGTAAAAGGGGAAAGGAGCTTGTTATGGGAAAGGCAAGTTTTTGTTTTAATGTAGTATTTGCACTGGTTTTGTTTTTTAACACATCTGCTTCAGGCTATGAGAATCAACCGGGCAGACAATGGGTCAATGTCAGCAATGGTATCATGGACACGGTTATTAAAGATGTCGTTGTCAGTGATGAGGATCCTGAAGTCGTATATATAATTTCAGATAAGGCTGTTTACGTTACAGATAACAGCGGAGAGAGCTGGTCTGAACTGCTCTCTTTCAGAACGACAGAGAACTTTATTAATGTCATTGCTCTGTCAGGTGATTCAGAAACTGTTTATGTTGGAACAACAGATGGACTTTTCAGAGGCATTGACAGAGGATCAACATGGGAAAGAATTTTCAGGGGAGTGGGTGATCTTGAGAATGCGGTATTTTCCATTGCTATCAATCTCCGGGATTCAGAAATCATAATTATAGGAACGATGTCAGGCATCTTTGTAACAGAAGACAGAGGCAGAAAATGGTCAAAAGCGAAAAATCTTCAGGCTCAATCAATTGTCACATCAATTGCAACAGACGGATCCAATCATAATATTCTCTATGCTGCCTCAGGTGACGGTGTGTATAAAAGCTTTGACAGCGGGGCCAGCTGGAACCGCATTTATGAATTAATAACCCCTGAAGAAGATTATCAGTATCTGTTTGAAGATGAAGATGAAGATATTTCTAAAATCAGATATGTTATTAAAACAAGAGATATCCTTGTTGATCCTGAAGATTACAGAAATATATATCTGGCGACATCAAATGGACTGTTTATCAGTTCTGATAAAGGTATATCATGGAAAAGGCTGAACAGTCCCGGACTGTTAAGCATTAATATAAGATCAATAACAGCCGCAGATAATAATGCACTGTATGCAGCCACGGACAGAGGAGTATATAAATATATAAATGATTCGGCCAGATGGCTGGCTCTGTCCGGAGGTATTTCTACAACTGATATCCATTCTCTGGATTATAGTAAACATACAGGAAATGACAATGTGGTTCTCTGGTCAGCAACCGGACATGGTATCTTTAAGACTGCACGATCAGCAAATGGTTCCCTGTCAGAAAGAAAAGAAATGACGGTGGAAGAAGCCCTTTCCATGTTTTCTCATGAGCCATCAATAGAGGAGATACGACAGGCTGCAATGGAATATGCCGAGGTCCAGCCCGAAAAAATTAAGAAGTGGAGAAAGTCAGCTGCGAGAAAAGCATGGCTCCCTGATCTGAGAGTTGCGTATGATGATGCAGAAGACTGGCAAAGCAGTACGTATTTCTACAAAAATACCTATGAAGAACAATATGTAACAGATGATGATATTACTGAGGGAAATGACAGGGGCTGGTCGGTTTCAATGACATGGGAGCTTGGAGACCTGATCTACAACAGCGCCCAGACATCAATTGATGTCAGATCAAGGCTTATGGTCCAGTTAAGAGATGATATCCTTAATGAAGTCACCCGGCTGCATTTTGAAAGGAGAAGGATGCAGATTGAAATGATAACTCTTCCGCCAACAGACCCGCACAACAGGTTAGATAAAGAGCTCAGGCTGCAGGAACTCACGGCTGGAATCGATGCACTTACAGGTTCATATCTTTCAAAGAGACTGCCCCGGTGATTAGAGGCAGGTATTAAGGGGTAAGAGGTAAGGGGTAAGGGGTAAGAGGTAAGAGGTAACTGATATGAAGTAAATTAACAGTGAATTGCACAGTATGAATTCATTCTGAATTACTTCAGTAAAATAATATAAATGTATGAAACCTGATCCCTGACACCTGATTACTGATTGCTAACTATTGCTGTGCCTTACAGTTTTTCTGCTTCATCGATGAGCATGACCGGTATGTCATCTTTAATATGATAGAGAAGCTTGCAGCTGTCACAGATAAGGCCGTCTTTGGATTCATTAAGTCTGATATCACCTTTGCATTTCGGACATGCGAGAATATCGAGAAGTTCCTTGTCTACTGGCATATTCACCTCTAAATAAGTTTTATAAATAATAACAGTGCGATAAGTACTATCGCAAGTGATTTTTTCTTTTTTCGAACCTTTACTAATCGGGCGTATAGCAATAAGCCTCTGCAAAGATTCCCTTACCTCTCACCTGTTACCCATAACCTGGTACCCAAAAGTGATAGCGGGTCATTTTCAATTTGACTTACTTCAGGGCTATCCTTAAACTTATTGTTCATGAAACAGGAAGTTATAAAATCTTTACAAATGGCATTTGAAAGCCTGAAAACACAATGGGGAATTGACAGTATTCCAGAAGTTGAAGTTGAGATTCCAAGGGATGAGAAGATGGGGGATTTTGCAACTGCAGCAGCTATGAAACTTACCAAAATACTTAAAAAACCCCCACGAGATATTGCACATGAGATAGTTTCTAAATTGAGTGAACAATCATCAGGCCTCTTTGAGAGCATTGATATAGCAGGCCCGGGATTTATAAATTTCAGGTTTAACAAGGATTTTTTCCGGAATCAGCTTAAAGCGCTTCTGAAAGGGGACGAGGCATTACTCAGTTCAGATATAGGGAAAGGACAGAAGATCCAGGTTGAGTTTGTGAGCGCCAATCCTACGGGGCCATTACATATAGGGCATGGCAGAGGTGCGGCAGTGGGTAATGCACTCAGCAACATCCTGGAGGCGGCCGGTTATGAAGTAGAGAGAGAGTTCTATATTAATGATGCCGGGCTTCAGATTAATCTGCTCGGGCAGTCCGTGTACGCCAGGTATCAGCAGCAGCTTGGTAATGTGATTGATTTCCCCGAAGATGGATATAAGGGAGAATACATAGAAGCAATTGCCGAAGTAATTAATGAAAAATATGGCAACAAATATCTGGATCAGACATTTGATGAGTGCGGCGGTCCTGTAACGGAGTTTGCCTACAAAATGATGCTGGAAAATATTGAAAATGATCTGAAGGATTTCGGGGTCATATTTGACAGATGGCAGAGTGAAAAAGATCTTCATGAAAATGGAATGGTCGGGAAAGCTTTAGATTCACTGAAAGACAAAGGACTGCTCTTTGAAGAAGGAGGCGCGAGCTGGTTCAGGTCAACAGAGTTCGGTGATGACAAGGACAGGGTTGTTAAAAAGAAGGATGGTGAATTTACCTATTTTGCCTCTGATATTTCTTACCATAAAAACAAGCTCGACAGGGGTTTTGATGGGATTATTGATATATGGGGCGCTGACCATCACGGATATATGCAAAGAATAAGGTCTGTACTTGAGGCGTTTGATCTGCCCAAAGATAAATTCAGGGTGATCTTAATACAGATGGTAAGTCTTTTGAGACATGGGGAACCGGTGCAGATGTCAAAAAGGGCAGGGGCCTTTATAACACTCAGGGAAGTAGTAGAAGAGGTTGGACCTGATATCACAAAATTTATATTTCTTACAAGAAAGGCCGACAGTCATCTTGATTTTGATATTGATGTTGCAAAGGAACAGTCCGCTGAAAATCCTGTTTTTTATGTCCAGTATGCATTTGCGCGTATCTCAAGTATCTTCCGCCTGGCAGAAGAAAATGGGTTAAATAGCGCCGGGAACCTGAATAATCATGACATTGATTTTTCAGTATTACAGGAAGACGAGGAAATTTCTCTCATCAGGAAGCTGCTGCAATACCCGATGGTTTTTGAAGGTGCAGCCATTGCCTGTGAGCCCCACAGGATAACTTATTATCTCCAGGAACTTGCCGGAGTTTTTCATTCTTATTATTACAAACACAGGGTAATATCTGATGATATTCAACTTTCACTTGCAAGGCTCAGTCTTTGTAAGGGAGTAAAGATAATTCTTGAGCAAGGCCTGAAACTTCTCGGGGTGAGCGCACCGGAGAAAATGTGAATAGAATAAGTCGTGTCCGTTGACCGCTGTCCGGTACCCGTGAACAGATAAAGGACTACAGTATACGGCTAACAGACAAGGGAGATTGGAGATTTTCATGTTATACATCACTGCATTGACAATTCATATATTGTCCATCGTTGTCTGGATCGGGGGAGTGGCTTTTGTGACTTTGGTAACGTTCCCTATGATACTCAGGATGGATAAATCACTGGAAATGGTCATGATGTTTCAGGGTACGGAACACCGGTTCGGAAAGATCGCTAAGGTGATGGTCATTCTGGCCGGTCTGTCCGGCCTGTATCTCATTTATGAAAAAGGGACCAGCTTCGGTGTATGGCTCATGATTGTTATATGGGCTTTTTATGCAGCCCTTCTGTTCGGTCTTGAAAAAATGATATTTAAAAAACTCTTTGGTCAGCCCTCAAATGATATGGATACCAAAAAAGTATTCAACATTCTCCAGACGTTTCACTGGGTCGTGCTTGGATTGAGTTTTCTGGCGATCATAGCAGGGGTTCATGCGGGACACTATTAAATAAAGAAAATTTCAAATTTCAAATTACAAATTGATTGACTTTGAGATTAAAAAAGAAGACGAAGGTGCTCGTCTCGGGAAGATTACAACAAACAGAGGTGTTATAAACACACCTGCCTTTATGTCTGTCGGTACCAATGCCACTGTTAAGGCAATGATGCCTGAAGAGATGAAGGAGCTTGGTGCAGAGGTCCTGCTGTCCAACACATATCATCTGTATCTTCGCCCCGGACATGATGTTATCCGTGAAGTAGGCGGACTCCACAAGTTTATGCAATGGGACAGACCTATACTTACTGACAGCGGCGGTTTTCAGGTCTTCAGTCTGGCCCGATTAAGGAAAATAAAAGATGACGGGGTTGAGTTCAGGTCCCATATTGACGGATCTCTTCACTTCCTGACCCCTGAACTGGTTATGGAAATACAGGGGGCTCTCGGCTCTGATATTGCGATGGTTTTTGATGAATGCACCCCCTATCCGGCTGATAAAGAGTATGCATTGAATTCCCTGAAACTGACAAGTGCATGGGCCCGAAGGTGCAAAGAAGCAATAAGGAATAACACACCCCCTTCACCCCCCCTTACCAAGGGGGGGATGGGGGGGGGAACTCAAAGTCTATTCGGAATAGTCCAGGGCGGGATGTTTAAGGAATTGAGAAAGCAGAGTGCAGACGAGTTAATGGAAATGGATTTTGACGGATATGCACTTGGAGGGATGAGCGTGGGAGAGCCCAAAGAGTTAATGTATGAAATGATTAATTATACTGCTCCACTACTTCCACAGGATAAGCCTCGATACCTGATGGGTATTGGTGATCTGATGGATGTACTTGAGGCGGTTGCTGCAGGGATTGATATGTTTGACTGTGTAATGCCAACACGTAACGCCCGCAATGGAGCTTTATTTACCAGCCAGGGCAGGATAAGCATCAAACGCGAAGAATTTAAGAAAGACCCTGGCCCGCTTGATCCAAACTGTACGTGTTATACATGCAGTAACTTTTCCAGGGCTTATATGCGTCATGTGTACATGAGCAAGGAAATTATATCGATGAGGTTAAACACAATCCATAACATTCATTTCTTTCTTGAGTTTTTCAGAAATATGAGAGATGCTATCGGTAAAGGTGAATTCAAAAGTTTCAGACAGAAGCAGACACCGATTATGCAGGATAATTTTCATTCATAGGGGCACGGCGCACTATGCGTTTACATTTTGATATAATTATCTCATGAATGTTCTTATAATCGGCGGGAGAGGATTTTTAGGATCAGCCCTGAGCAGGGAACTCCGGGCAGCAGGGCATGATGTTGTAATTACAACAAGGCAGGAATCAAATTCTCCGGACGAATTGACATGGAACCCTCCTTCACTTGTTCCTCCAAGTAAGATTTCACAATATGAAGCAATAATAAATCTGGCAGGCGATTCAATATATTCTGACAGATGGTCAAAGGATAAAAAAGTTCGGATTCGTTCGAGCCGCATTAATACGACACACTATCTCATTGAATCAATCAAGAATGCAGACGAAACATCCAGGGTTTTAATTAATGCTTCAGCCGTAGGCTATTACGGGCCTCATGGTGATGAAGAAGTCACTGAAAATGTTTCAGCAGGAAAAGATTTTCTTGCATCCGTGTGCAAAGAATGGGAATCTGAGGCACTAAAGGCTGAAAAACTGGGAGTGAGGACAGTTATAATACGGATTGGTGTTGTACTTGGCCCGGACGGAGGGGCACTGCAAAAAATGATAACTCCTTTTAAGGCCTATGCAGGAGGATATCTTGGATCAGGAAAACAGTGGATGTCCTGGGTCCATGTTGAGGATGTATCCGGCTTTATCAATTATGCTATAGAGAATAGTAAGATTGCAGGTAAGTATAATCTCACATCACCCGGTCCTGTTACCAATAAGGATTTCGGTACTGCGCTGGGAAAGATCCTTGGCAGACCTTCAATTCTTCCGGTACCCGGATTTGTTCTGAAGGCTGCACTGGGAGAGTTTGGTGAAATATTGCTGACCGGCCAGCGATGCATTCCGGAGAGGGCATTAACAGCAGGGTATACATTTAAATATCCATTGATTGATGAAGCATTAAAAGCAATATTAAAATAGAGTCCTGTGTTTAGAGTTATGAGTTTTGAATATAGCCAGAGGATATAATAACTCATAACTCTGGACTCTTAACTCAAAACTCCAAATTACTCTTTCCACTCCAGTTTCTGGAGCATTTTCTTATTCTCAAAAAACCACTGGACTGTTTTTTCAATACCCTTTTCAAGCGGCATGGTTGGCTTCCAGCCAAGCAATTTTTTTGCTTTATTGATATGGGCCCATGTTGCAGTTACATCTGCAGGATGGAGCTTGAACCTTTTGACTTTTATCTTCTTGCCGAGATGCTTTCCAAGCATATTAATCACATCATTGAGAACATACGGTTTGTCACCACCCAGATTTATGATCTCATAGCCCAGTGGTTTTAATGCCCGAATTGTTCCATCAGCAATATCATCAATATAGGTAAAGTCCCTGGTCTGTGATCCGTCACCAAACAGGGGAATGGGCTTGCCCTCATCGATGTTCTTCATGAATTTAAAAATGCTCATGTCCGGTCTTCCGGCAGGTCCATAAACGGTAAAATATCTGAGAATTGTAATATCCAGGCCATGTAGATAATGGTAAGCATGACAGAGTGCCTCTGCACCTTTCTTTGTAGCGGAATATGGGGCCAGTGGATTGTCTGTCCTTGATTCCTCCTTAAAAGGCATATCAAGAGATGCATACAGACTGGATGTGGATGCAAGTACAAATTTCTTGATTTTATATTCCTTGCAGCATTCAAGCAGATTAAGTGTACCCTGTGTATTGGTCTGGAGGTAAACCCAGGGATCTTCAACTGAAGCCCTGACTCCAGCCCTTGCAGCAAGGTTGATTACAGCATCAACCTTATTATGTTTAAAAACTTTTTTAACATTATTATAATCTCCGATGTCTGCCTTGAAGAACTTGAAGCTCTTGTTGGTTTTTAGTGATTTCAGTCTCCATCTTTTCAAGGCAGGGTCATAATAATCATTCATATTATCAATCCCGATTACGTTTTTTTTAGCTTCAAGCAGCAGCTGAGAAACTTTCCAGCCAATAAAACCCGCGCATCCGGTAATCACAATATTTTTACCTCTGAATGAAGTCGAAGTAAGTCTCTTTTTCATTACATCCTCCTGTAAAGCTTATCTTGATCGATTTGTTATAATACAGCAGAAAATTTATAAAAACAATTGGATATACAATAATAAACAGGCTTTAAATACCTTAAGTCTGATCAATCGTAATTGATTATTACCGTAGATAAAACGTAGCTTTAATAATGAGGATTAATGATTGGATGATCTGAGAATACTGTTTCGGCTAGCCAAACCCTATTGGAAACGGGTGGTAATTGCAGCAATCATAAGCCTCGTTATATCAGGACTTAATGCCTCAATAGCCTGGCTTGTAAAACCTGCTCTTGATGATGTTCTTATTAAAAAAGATATTGCTTTAATTATTTTGCTTCCAGCGGGAATTTTGCTTGTATTTGCATTAAAGGGTCTTTTTACATTTTGCCATGAATACCTGATGAGATCAGCATCCCAGAAAATGGTAATGAGCTTAAGAGGACAGCTATATGATCATTTAATAAGATTGCCTCTTAGTTATTTCAGCAGATATTCAAGCGGCTCACTGATTTCAAAAGTGATAAATGATACAAATACGCTGCAATCAGTTGTCTCACTGACAATAAAGGATTTATTTATAGAAAGTGCTACTGTTATTGCACTTGCCACCGTAGCTGTGTGGAGAAGATGGGACCTTGCCCTTATTGCCCTTATCGTCTTGCCCGGTGCATTTTATGCGGCAGGCCGACTCGGTAAAAGGTTAAAAAAAATAAGCAAACGTTCCCAGCAAAAAATATCGGTTATTACAGAGACCCTTCATGAAAGTTTTTCAGGCATAAAAATAATCAAGGCATTCTCAAGGGAGAAGAAACGTTTTGACCATATTAATAAGGATTATTATAGAGAACTTATGAGAGCGGTCAGGACTTCAGAGTTTATCTCTCTTTGGATGGAAATCGTAGGTGGTCTGGGAATAGCTGCTGTAGTATGGTATGGAGCCAGGCTCATTGTTGATGGAACAATGACAATAGGAGATTTTTTCTCATTTCTTACAGCAGTGTTCCTTCTGTATACTCCGGCAAAGAGACTGGCAAAAGTAAATGCCGGAATTCAAAAGGCACGGGCACCGTTAAATAGAATATTTGAAGTGCTGTCAGCAGAGCAGGAAACAGAAGGGGACAGGATTATTCAGTCACTAGAATTTAATATTCAATATGACAATGTTTCTTTCACGTATCCTTCTGCGCAGCGCAGCGCTTTGAAAAATATAAATCTGACTATACAAAAAGGTGAACTGGTAGCTATTGTTGGTAAAAGCGGAAGCGGTAAAACAACACTAATCAATATGCTGCCCAGATTTTACACTCCTGACCAGGGAAGTATATTAATTGACGGTTTTGATATTTCTACTGCTACAATGCAATCTCTCAGGGCACTTTTTGCTATAGTGACACAGGACATTATATTGTTCAATGATTCCATTTATGCAAATATTTCTTATGGAAATATTAATGCAAGTAAAGATGAAGTTATTTCCGCAGCAAAAGCGGCATATGCAGATGAATTTATTCTTGAACTTCCCCGGGGCTATGAAACAGTAGTGGGAGAGAGAGGTCTGAGGCTTTCAGGAGGACAAAGACAGAGGATATCCATAGCCAGGGCAATACTTAAAAATCCACCGGTTCTTATTCTTGATGAAGCAACTTCTTCTCTGGATACCGAGTCTGAAATGAAGATACAACAGGCGCTAAAAAATCTGATTTCAGACAGGACAACAGTAGTAATTGCGCACAGGCTTTCAACAATTAAGAATGCTGACAGGACTGTGGTTATAGATAAGGGGAGAATTATGGATATCGGCACTCACGAGCAGCTCATTTCAAGAAATGACATATATATGAAACTTTATAATACCTTTGCACTTTCCTGAGATGTCTCAAGCACCGATGTATACATTTATGAAATACGCAATGTTGTACAGTATAAAAAACAAAACATAAAATTGTTTCCGGACAGACATCAAGTCAAATAATTGTTTCGGGATTTCACAGGGTATAAGGAATAAAATATTCTTTATTCTTCAAAAATTACTATCAATAGTTAAATGTTATCTTGAGGAGTCAGTGACTCCACGTCGAACTGCAGAACATGAGCATGATTTATGTAAAAAATGATGAAGGCTATTTCTATCACATGAACAGTGAAGCAATTCGATCTTCATTGCAAAGGCTTTATAACATATCGACAAATAATCCGACGGTTCTTCAACCGTTTAAGGGGAATGATGAAAAGGCAGTAAGCACGCTTGTTCATGAAAATGCCGGTAATGATATTGATATAAACCGTAACAGTAACGGCAAGAACGATGTAATGAATAATAACTTTGTTTTACCATTCCGGTTTGAGAGGACACCTTTTTTTATTATCGATGGTTTTTATCTGCTTCCTACGGTGAAAAGAACAACTCTGTTATATGACAGGAATGCAGATTGCTTTATCAAAATTCTTCACCCTCTGTATCTGAAAGCCAAGGTATTATCTTTTTTTATAAACAGGGCTCGTTCTGTGTATCTTCTCTCTGAAGATCTCATATCAAAAGGACTGAAAATTCCAAAAGTCCTGGCATATGGTATGTTTACGAAGGGCAGAAGGGCGCTGATTGTCACAGAAAGAGTGGAGGGAAGTTCTCTTCATGAACTGCTCATAAGAAAAAAGAAAACTCTCCCCGATGAAATGTATATAAACGTCATAAATGAATTGGCAAAATTGCATAATTCCGGGTACTGGTTTGGAGACCTCCGTGCATCCCATATCTTCATAAGTGGACAGGATATATCCAGCTTCGTAGACAGTGACAGCATACGAAGAAATAAGCCATACAGGCTCAGAAATATTGCAAAAGACCTTGCCGGTTTGAATCATCCAGCGGTGCCTCTTGGAAAAGACCACAGAAAGAGACTATTCGATCACTATACAAGCAAAACACAGATATCAGATAAAGATAGATTGCTGCGATGTATAAAAAAATATACAGAACGGCGATGGGGGAGTACAAACTGAAAAATACCATCTTGAAAAGTGAACGACCTGATAAGGTGATTGTCCTGAAAAAAACTTTTGCTTTCAGACTCAACAGGGCACTGACGGGTTTGATTAATTTCTTTTACAGAAAAGGGCTGGACTACCAGGCATTAACCCCTGAAGAGTCATTACAAATGCTCCTGAAAACGGGGAAGTCATATATCAGATTCGGCAATGGGGAGTCGGAGATACTCGTTGGTCTGGACATGTTTACCCAGGTATATAGCAAAGACCTGAAAGAGTCACTGATAAAAATAATAAAAGACTATTCTCCTGATTGCAGGTATGTGCTCGGTCTTACAAACTGGTGTTTGATACAAAGCGTAAGAAATCTGAAGGCAACACCCCGAAAAAAAGCATACAAGATATGGAGATTTATGAGATATATGTTCTGGAAACTTGATATGAATAAAATCAATATGCCTTTTTTGGAGGCTGATATGTTCAGGGTCGGTAATGTAGGACTTGGCCTTGAGAAAATAGAGTTGCTATGGGCTGAGGCATCGCATATCATCATGGTCTATAATAGTGAAAATCATTTTCAAAGGTTCAGGAAAAGATACAGGGATAAAAAAATATATTTTATCAAAATCCCGGATAAAAATTTCTTTGATGTGCTTCTCCCTACCCAGAATCGTATTATTGATCTTATAAAAGATAAGAACATCAACAGGAACGATCTGGCTATTCTCGTGTCTGCAGGGCCCGGAGCGAATGTCTTATGCTATAACCTCTGTCAGAAGGGAAACAACTTTCTGTGTTATGACGTTGGGAATTTATTTTATATGCATTTTCAAGAAGTTGATACGATGCAGAAAAAAAATGGGAATGACACTGATTCTGCCATGTCTCATATAAAATGATCGTGTTCACATCAAGTAATAAGACATTTAATGTTCTTCACGTCGTCAGCAGACTACCTGTGGGAGGGGTAGAAATCATCCTCTCCAATGAGATCAGGGGATACGACAATAATAAGTTTAGTCCCAGTATTTGCTGTATTAAGGAGGGGGGAGAGATTGCCGATGAACTGATAAAAAAGGGGTATCAGGTTAATGTATTAAATAGAATGAAGGGCCATGGTTTTGATCCGGGTGCATCAAGGGCAATCTATCATATTATAAAAAAAAATAAAATTGATATATTAAGAACACATGAATACCATGCCAGTTTATATGGAAGGATTGCAGGAGCGTTTGCAGGAGTTCCTGTAGTTATTCCGACTTTCCATAATGTTTATAATTATGAATTACCAGGTAGACGCAAGATTCACCGGAGAATCCTGAATAACCTTCTGAGTTATTTCAGTGATAATCTGGTTGCAGTGTCCCGGGCGGTAGCATCAGATATCATCAAGTATGACAGGGTTGCTGCTAAAAAGATAAAAGTCATCTATAACGGATTTAACAGCGCTCAGTTCTATAGTGGAATTTCAAAAAATGAAGCAAAGAAAATTTTTAACTTGCCTGATAACAATATCTTAATCGGTTCAACGGGAAGACTGGTGCATCAAAAGGGACATCGATATATGATTGAGGCGGCCTCTAAACTCGATAATGTATCGGTGGTAATCGCCGGAACCGGTCCACTCATGGATGAACTCAGAGATATTGCTAATCGGTTTAATGTAAATTGTATATTACTGGGGCTGGTGCGTCCGGAACGTATTCCCGATTTTTTAAGAGCGATTGACATTTTTTGTTTTCCCTCGTTGTGGGAAGGATTTGGAATTGCCCTCGTAGAGGCGATGGCCGCAGGACTCCCTGTTATCGCCTCAGATATACCACCTCACAGGGAGGTCCTTGGTGATGCAGGAATATTTGTTCCCACTGGAGATAGTCATAGTCTGGCCAAAGCTATACGTAAGCTGACTCAGGAACTTCCTCTAAGAACTGTTTTTGCCAGGAAGGCCAAGATGATGGCAGGACGGTTTTCTATCGAATATACTGTCAATGCCTATGAGCAGCTCTTTGAAGAAACATTAAAGAAGAAACGACTGTTATGAAACAGTACCGAATTCTCTTAATAACACCTTTCAGTAAACCGTGGGATGACGGGTGGTACTATAAGTCAGGATTTGAAAAAAATGGCCATAACGTATTGCCTTTTGATCCTTCTACAGTTTCACACGCCGCGGATAGGGTTTTTGATATAACAAGGGATTACAGGCCACACTTCATACTTCATACGAAAACTGAGTTACCAGCAGAAATATATAATGAATTACGAAAGACCGTGAAAGTGATTCAATGGTATCCTGATCCGGTTATTCCTGATTTTATTGTGCCCTATGTGAGCGCTGCAGATATTTTTTTCACAATGTCAGAAGGTCTCGTAGATGAGTTCAGGGAATTGAATCCCAATGTATACTGGCTCTCTCAGGCCTATGAACCATCGTTCTTTCAAGTGAAGGAAATTAACAGCAAAGATGTAAAAAAATATTCAACTGATGTAACGTTTGCCGGTAACCTTGGTTCAAAGCCCCAGTATCTTCCGAGAAGAGAGTATCTGCAGACTATCATAGATAAGGGCATTCACCTGAAGTGGTGGGGGCCGAGAATGCCGAGAAAATTTTCCACAATACCTTTGATTTTAGGAAAACTCGGCAGGTCATATGGCGGAAAATTTGTATGGGGCGAGGTGCATGCTAAAATAGCGAAACTGTCAAAAATATATCTCGGATTTGATTCACAGCCTCATGTACGCAAGTCGATGAGTGAACGGCTCTATATAGCGGTCGGCTGTGGAGCCTTCTATATGTGCCGCTATGTGGACGGGATAGAGGATATACTGGAGCCCGACAAGGAAATTGTAACATTCAAATCTGAGGCGGAAATGATAGACAAGATTAAGTATTACCTGAAAAATGATGACCTGAGAGGAAGGATTGCTGAGGCTGGCAGAAGACGCGTGTTAAGGGAGCACACATATGAGATAAGGGTCAGGCAAATGCTGGAGATATTACAAAATCATTTTCTGAAATGAAATCAATTAAGGATCTTACACGAGAAAAACCGATAATATTTCAGCTTGATAAGATAAATAATATCTTAGTGCTTATGCCTGACAAGCATATGGGAAATCTCGTTGTATCTATTCCGGCCATTGTGGCTCTTCAGGAGCTTTATCATGACAAGACCTTCTGTCTTATGGTGGACAGCGCATATAGTGAAATTGTCGAAAATCTTTCCGGAATAAACCAGTTGGTATATTACCCGAGGCAGCAGTTAAGATCGTCATCAATTATCAATCAGTCTGCTTGCTTTCTAAAGTTTATCAGGAAGCTTAGAAGCTTCAAGCCGGATATCGCTATAGACCTTGAAGGGAGAGAGCTTTCATCCACGCTCTCGTTCCTGTCAGGTGCTCCTTTGCGTGTCGGATCTGCAACGGGCAGAAGATCTTTTTTCTATAACAGAAAGGCCCGGCTGCGAAGCGGCAGTCACAGGGTCTTTACTTACTTTGATATTGCTTCCGCAGTCGGCGCTGAGAGCAGGCTTGAGGAGCATTATCTTAAGACTTCCGAAAAAAAAGCGCACTCATTAAAACGACTCCTGCTCAATAAGGGGATTGCAGTTGAAAGGCCAATTGCCTGTATTCACTCCGGGGCTGGGAAATTATACAAACAGTGGAGCTCAAGTAAATTTATTCATATAGCAGACTGGCTTGTTGATAAGGAATTTCAGGTTGTTTTTATTGGGAGTAAAGAAGAATCTGAAAAAAATGATACAGTGATTTCCAGGATGAAGAATAATGCATTTAATGTTGCTGGTGAATTATCTCTTGGTGAATTGATGTCGTTGTTTAAAATCTCTTCACTTTATATTGGCAATGATAGCGGCCCGATGCATATTGCCGCTGCCATGAAAACCCCGGTTGTTGCATTATTCGGTTCGGCTAATGAAAATAGATGGGGGCCTCTCACCAAGAGGTCAGTTGTTTTAAGAGGAGAAGAACCCTGTCAGCGATGTAATGGGAATGATTGTGAATATGGATTTAAGTGCGTCAGGTCAATTCAAACAGATAGTGTGAAGACCGCAATTAAAGGACTGATGAATGAAGTAAAAGGGATTAATGAAAAAAAAATATGAGATTGTTGACCGTATCATTGAGTACAGCGTTTATTTATACATAGTACTTATGTTTCTCTCAAAGGGTGAGAGTATAAGGAATATAATCGTATTCGGTACTTTCACTCTCTGGTTGATGTCCTTAAAACACAGGGAAAACCTTTACCTCCTGAAAGGCCCGGTTGCGAAACTCTGCTGGTTATATGTTGGAACGCTGTTTATTTCTGCAATACTTTCAATAGATCCTTTATATTCATTGTCCGAATTCAAGGGTGAGCCCCGTAAATTTCTTCTGCTATTTCCGGTAATTGCTACAGTCATGGCTAATCCACATGGATTAAAAAGAGTGGTATATGTCTGTGTGTTTACATCTCTGTTGATTGTATCACTTGGCTATTACAGTTTTATAGCTCATGACCTTTTCTTGCTGAAACCTGATGTTCCGCTTATGCATGTCTGGCATAACAAATTTGCAAAATACTTAAACACACTTCTGCCTTTTGCTTTTATTTTATTTTTCATATGGAAAAAGAGATGGCATCGAGCACTTCTATTCTCGATTTTTGCAATATCAGTTATTGCATTAATTCTCAGTACATCAAGGGGTGGTTACCTTGCTTTCGTGAGCATGGCTGTTATCTGGGCACTGTTTCTTGCGAAAACAAAAGGATATCATTTCAAGAAACTTCTTATGCGTATGCTTGCATTGTCGCTAGTAGTTTTGGCACTATCCTGGGTCGTATTCCCTGTTGTGCAGAATAGGCTGGCATCTCTCTCAATAGATATTCGTGATGCTAATGGACGGATCGTTGCATGGGACGCAGCAATGGAGAGCGTCAGGCAGAAACCTCTCCTGGGATGGGGTTACGGCAAAAAAATATTTCATCGAAATGATGTATTTGAAAATACCAAATTTAAAACGCGACCTGTTTACAGAAATAGGATGGTATTTGACGATCCTCATAATACGTTTTTAAGTGTTCTTTTCCATCAGGGTATTGTTGGACTTATTACATATGTCTCTCTTATTGTTCTTTCAGTCAGGGTTTTCTGGAAAGAGGCATTGATGGCTTCAGGAATGAAAAGCTATATACTTGTGGCCTGTGTCTCTATTCTGGTTGGCAACTATATAGTACATTCCATGTTCACACTGCTCAGATTGCAGGACCTTGCAGTCGTTCTTGGCCTTGGTCTTGCTGCTAAAAATATAAAGAATGAAAATAGCGATAATTAGAAAAAAATACATCTTTCACGGAGGTTCAGAACGCTTTTCGCACAGCTTTATCGAGAAGATGGCGGAGGCGGGAAATGAGATTCATATCTACTCGATATCATGGCAGACAGATGCTCCTCATCCAAACATCATATTTCACAAAGTCCCGGCTTTTACTTCGATCTCATTGTTACGCGACCTGTCTTTCACTGTATCCACCTATTTGATGTTAAAGCAGCAGAGAAGAAACCTGGACATTATACAAACGCATGACAAGACCCTTTATCAGGATATTTACCGTGCAGGGGACGGGTGCCATATCGCGTGGTTGAAGCAGCGGTGGAAGAGGATAGGTGCTGCAAAGAAGGTGTCGATTGTGCTGAATCCCTATCACTGGTTTGTCCTTATACTGGAGCGCATGATACTCAAAGGCCACAGATTCAGAAAAATAATAGCCATTTCAAAAATGGTAAAGAAGGAGATCGTTGATTTCTACGGAATTGCGCCTTCAGATATTGAAGTAGTTTACAACGGAGTTGATATAGACAGATACCATCCCTCCAATAGAGAGAAATATCGAGGAGAAATAAGAAAGCGGCATGGGTTGACCGACATGGATTTTGTTGTCCTTTTTGTAGGGTCAGGTTTTGAGAGGAAGGGGGTAAGGTATCTGCTCAAAGCTGTTGCGCTTATTAAAGATCCGGTCACGGTGCTTGTAGTGGGAAGGGGCTCGGCCACAGGAATACGGAAACTGGCATCTCACCAGAGAGTTATCTTCTGCGGGCCGAGGGAGGATAGTTACAAATATTATGCAGCAGCTGAAATATTTGTTTTCCCGACATTGTACGAGCCGTTTGGAAACGTGCATCTGGAGGCACTGGCAAGTGGTCTTCCCGTGATTACAACCAGAAACAGCGGGGCTTCAGAACTTATAAAAGATGGTGAGCACGGTTTTGTGGTTAGTGCACCGGAAGACCTCGGAACCATTGCAGGCGGAATTCAGGATATGATACATAATAGGGACAAACTCGAAGCCATGAAAAAAAATGCAAGGCAGCTTGCTGAACAGTTTACTTTTGAAAGCCATATAAAGGCCATCAAAAAGATATATGATCAGCTTTAATCAGGGAATCTGCCGACATGTGCTTAAGAACTAATTTTATAAATGAAACTTTGTACTTAGCAGTTTATAAACAAGCTTTGCCGCCAGAAAATCAGGGGCAGGATTTTTCGAAGGGCAGAGTTCAACAACGTCAAAACCAGCAATATTACGTTTTTTGGAAACAGCTTCCAATAAATCAATGACTTCATACCAATCCAATCCTCCTGGTTCAGGCGTACCTGTAGACGGCATTATGGAAGGATCAAATACATCAAGGTCAATAGTGATATAAACATTATCATTAAGCTTTTTAACAACATCTTCTATCCATGTCTTTGAATTTCTTATATCCGAGGCATAAAACATATTCCTGTTATTAATATGTATCAGCTCTGATGAGTCCATGCTTCTGATACCAACGGAAATGATCCTGTCACTAATTTCCCATATCAGAATGAGCATCCAGGTGTAGTATGCTGATGTCGTCAAATCGCTCGGCATGAGCCTTAATCGCACCGAGTGAAACTGTATGCTCCCCGCCAAGTACTACAGAAAACTTATTGTCAGCGAGGAATTTACTGGTTTTTTTATAAACGTTGTTTATCATTAATTCCGGTGTCACACCACTGATCCTGCCGGCTGTATGTATTCCTTTTGTATAAACTTCAGCACCGGTCTCAATGTCATAGAGCTCCATATTTTTCGAAGCATTAATAATGGCCTGGGGACCCTTTGAGGATCCCTTGATCCAGGTGCTTGTTTTATCAAATGGAACAGGAAGAATAACTATGGCTGCGTTTTTATAACTTGAGTACCTGAGGGGAAGACTGCCGAAATTATCTGGTGGAATGTTTTTTTTCACAGCAATTGGTTAAAGGTTGCAGATTACTATAAAGTTAGTATTTATAAAATTCTTTCCCTGATACCTGAATCCTTAAAACTGTCCTTACAACAGCATGACTGCAGCTGCAATGGCTGTTGTCCATTTGCCATGTTTATTGCCTTCTGTAGACTGGCAGATATTAGTGGATTTAAATATATACTGACTCGCTTTGTATACCTGTTTTCTGGAGTCCCATGCCTCATCAGGGTCAAAAGCAATACCCAGCGTAGTAGCAAGCATGGTTGCAGCAAGGTCTTCTGCATAATCTCCGGCTTTTCTGGCGGTCTCGCCAAATGAATGGTGTTCGGAAATATATCCATAGTGCATCTTGTCCTTTGGCACTGCCAGACCCACAGCAGCGGAGATGAGTCTGTTTGGTTCATTGGTCTCACTCCGTGCCATAACACAAAAAGTTATCTGGCCGGGACTTATTTTCTTCAGTCCTTTGGCTTTTGGAATTATTTCACAGTTTGGCGGAAAAATACTGGATACATAAACAAGATTGCATTTTTCAATTCCTGCCTTGCGCAAGGCAAGCTCAAACGAGGCGAGTTTATCCTTATGAACTCCCTTGCCTTTGGTGAAGAAAATCTGTTTTGGTATTAAATCCATGATAAATGACCGGTTAAAATTCAGGGTAGAAATATACCTCAAACTCAATAATTATTTCAAGCGCTCATTTTCTTTCAGCTGGTTATTTGAATTTATCTGCATAAAATTCATAATATATCATATGATTGCGATTATTGATTATGGAATGGGCAACCTGAGAAGCGTTGAAAAAGGTTTTCAGAAAGCAGACATTGAAGTCAAGGTCACTGATAGACCGGAAGATGTGCATAATTCTGATGGTGTTGTGCTGCCTGGAGTGGGTGCATTCAAGGGATGTATGAATGAACTGTGTGACCTCAACCTGATCGATGCAGTTACAGAAGCGATAAAGAGCGGAAAACCGTACCTCGGAATATGTCTTGGTCTACATGTACTGTTTACGGAATCAGAGGAATTTGGAAGCAGCAGAGGCCTGGACATTCTCAGTGGCCGTGTAGTGCGTTTCAATCTTGAAGATAAAGAACTGAAGATTCCGCAAATGGGTTGGAACCAGCTGAACATAAAAAATAACAACCCTCTTTTTAAAGGAATTCCTGATAAAAGTTATTTCTATTTTGTTCATTCCTACTATGTAGTACCAGAGGATAAGTCGGTTGTTTCAACTACGACCGACTATGGAATAGAGTTTACTTCTTCGGTCTGGAAGGATAATATAAATGCGGTCCAGTTTCATCCGGAGAAAAGCCAGGCCCTTGGATTGCAGGTGCTTAAGAACTTCGGGGATATTGTGAATGGGAAATAACGCTGCCGTTAAACTCCAAATAATAAATCCTAAATTAGAAATACATTCCAAATCTCAAAGTTCAAATAACATATAACGAATATCTAATATCGATTTGTTTGTAACGAATCAAGCAGTTCACTAATATTCTTTTGCAGCACAGGATGCACCAGGTCAGGGGCAATTTCTGCAAGGGGTCTCAGTACAAAATCTCTGTCTCTTATATGGGGGTGCGGGATAGAGAGGTCTGGTTTTTCAATTACCACATTATCATAGAAGAGTATGTCCAGGTCTATAATCCTGGGTCCCCAGCGAACTGTACTGGTTCGTCCCATCTTAACTTCAATCTCCTTTATAAGAGTCAATAATCTCTCAGGAGAAAGGTCTGTCCCAGCTGAAACGGCCATATTTATAAATGCCGGTTGATTTTTCACACCCCATGGTTCAGTTTCGATCTTTGAAGACTGTTTAAGATCTCTCAGTCCCTTGTTGATTAGCAGGCTGATTGCCTTTTCACAGTTCTCTTCTCTTTTACCCAGATTGGAACCTATGCCGATATATACAATGGACATTGCTATTTGTCAGAAGTAGTACGTTGCAATTAAATATAAATGAGTTTTAAGTCATATCGTCAAGACATCAGGTTTCTTATTGTATCACACCAACAGACTTACCCAACAGGGGTGTGATAAAATGTTCCGATGAAGCTGCTTGTTATTAAACCCAGTTCTCTTGGCGATGTTATTCATGCTCTCCCATTTCTTAAATCAATAAAAGACTCATTCCCTGAGGCACGGGTAGACTGGGTCATCAGCAGGAACCTGAAGGGATTGATTGAAGACATCCCTTTAATAAATAAGATCTATTCCATAAACAAGGAGTCATGGAAAAGGGCAGGTAATATATTTCAGTCTGTATCTGAAATATTATCTTTAAGAAAGAAATTAAGGGCTGAACATTATGACCTTGTTGTGGACCTGCAGGGTCTGTTAAGGAGCGGGATTATTGCGCGCATTGCTTCAGCCAAAAAAACTATCGGATTTGCCGATGCACGCGAAGGAAGTCCTCTGTTCTATGATGTTAAGGTATCTGCAGAGAGGATATCTCATGCTGTTGACAGGTGTCTGGAAGTGGCTGGTGCGATTGGAGCAAAAAATAAAAAAGCAGAGTTCCCGATTATAGTACATGAAACCGCTAATGAAAGAGTAAGACATCTAATAGGTAATACAGATGAGTATATTGTAATATCCCCTTCAGCAAGATGGCCTTCAAAGCGTTGGCCTGCTGATTATTTCATTTCTCTTATATCTAAACTAAATTTACAGTGTATTGTCATTGGCAGCATTGATGATATGGATCTGGTCAGGCATATAGTGGATTCAACTACCGGCAGTGCTGTTAACGTCTGCGGCAAAACTGATCTGAAAGAACTTATAGCACTGATTTCAGGTTCACAGGCAGTAGTAAGTAATGATTCCGGGCCTATGCACATTGCAGCAGCTCTTGACGTACCGACTATTGCTCTTTTTGGACCGACAGACCCGGCAAAGACAGGGCCTTATGGCTGGCAGTCCAATTATAATTTAAAAGTGATAAGGGTAGATGTTCCATGCAATCCCTGCAGAAAAAAAGACTGCAGTGACGTAATCTGTATGAATAATATAAGAGTTGAGACTGTACTGGCTGAACTTGAGGAATATGTCAACTGACAGATTGATAAAAATGCATTTTTGCCTGGCCTGATTTCATACTTAAAAAAAATCAGTGAACTGATGATTTGCTCTTTTCCCGGAAATTTTATAACATATTGACCGGAATCATCTTAATTAACTTAAATCACCGCTTGAATATCAACTAAAGTTTATTTATATATAAGGAGAGCTATCATGAATATTTTAAGAAAATCGCTGATTGTCTTAAGTCTGTTATATATAAGTGTTTATATATTTGCTGCTGTACCAGTATATGCTGCTGTTGATGATGATTATATTAAAGCGGCAATGGAAGGCAATGTAAAAGATGCCAGGAGTTTACTTGCAAAGGGAGCCGATGTAAATGCCAGGGACGCCGCCAGAAGGACAGCATTGATGCTTGCTTCTTTTAAGGGTAATTCAGAAGTGGTGAAACTGCTGCTCGCTAAAGGAGCTGATGTGAATGCCAAGACTGTCAAGAACCAGACAGCTCTCATGGCTGCATCATTTGGCGGTCATAATGATATTGTGGAGAACCTGCTTTCAGCAGGCGCTGATGTAAACAGCAGAGACGCCCTGGGCGGAACTGCACTAATGGATGCAGCTTTCAAGGGCCATCTGATAATTGTAGAGCTTTTGCTTGCAAAAGGGGCGCATATAAATGCTCAGGACTCCTTGGGCGGTACGGTATTAATGGACGCTTCTTATGAAGGCCATACGAAAACAGTTGAGCTGCTTCTTTCAAAGGGAGCTGATGTTAACCTGAAAAATGATAAAAACCAGACAGCCCTGATGGATGCTGCTGTTACGGGACATGCTGATATAGCAAAACTGCTTATTGATAAAGGAGCGGACGTGAATGTTAAAGATATCGGGGGCGGCACTGCCTTAATGGATGCTGCGCTTCACGGGCATTATGATGTTGCGAAACTTCTGCTGGATGTGGGAGCGGAAGTGAATGTTAAGACCGATGATAATGAAACTGCCCTTAGCATGGCTGAGGAAAAAGGTCATCCGGCAATTGTGAATCTGCTCAGACAGGCCGGAGCTAATTAATAAAACGGTATAGATTTATCAACGGATATATGTATTAACCGGACCACAGAATATTCTGAATCCGGTCTATTGCTTCCTTCATCCTTTTGACCGGAACGGTCAGAGCAAATCTTATGTATCCTTCACCCGGAGCACCAAATCCGTTACCCGGAGTTGTCAGTATACCGGCCTTGTTTAAAAGGAGTGCGGTAAAATCCATTGAAGAAACTCCTTTGGGACATTTAACCCACAGATAAAAAGTTGCTTTAGGGCTGTTAACTTCAAGGCCGAGTTTCTTCAGTCCTTTAAACAGGACATCTCTTCGCTCCTGATATAATTTTCTAAGTTTTCTCAGTTCAGCATCTTTTGTCCTGAGAGCGACAATCCCTGCCTCCTGAATGGCCTGAAAAATTCCGGAATCAATATTGGTCTTGATCTTTCCGAGCCCTGCAACAGCTATTTTATTGCCGACCGCAAACCCTATCCTCCATCCTGTCATATTGTATGACTTGGAAAGAGAGTGAAACTCTATACCCACCTCCTTTGCACCGGGGATCTGAAGAAAACTCAGGGGTTTTTCACTTCCATAACTCAGGGGTTTTTCACTTCCATAATACATCTCTGTGTACGCTGCATCATGACAGATTAAGATGTTATGTTTTTTGGCAAATGCGATTATGTCCTTGAAAAAGGCCCTGTCAGCACAGGCAGCTGTAGGATTGTTCGGATAGTTAATAAACATGAGTTTTGCTTTTTTCAATACGTATTTCGGAATTCCGGTCAGGTCCGGCAAGTAACTGTTTTTTTCAAGCAAAGGCATTTCATAACTTACCCCCCCGGCAAAAAGAGTTGCAACCGGGTAAACAGGGTATCCGGGAGAAGGTACGAGCACATAATCTCCGGGATTAATAAAGGCAAGCGGCATATGTCCGATACCTTCCTTGGAGCCTATAAGAGATACAATCTCGGTCTTCGGGTCAAGTTTTACATTGAATCTCTTTTTGTACCAGTCAGCCACAGCCTGACGGAATGACAGCATCCCCACATATGACGGGTACTGGTGATGAGCAGGATTTTTTACGGCTTTTTGCATGGCTTTTATAATATGTACAGGCGTTGGAATATCAGGGTCTCCTATACTCAGGTCAATCAGGTCAACACCCTTTGCAAGGGCCTTTTCCTTCATCTTATCTATAGTTTCAAATAAATACGGCGGCAGGTCTTTTACCCTGTTTGCAGGTTCTATGTTAATTGTCTTGCTCAAATTAGTCCTCCTGAAGGAATTAAGATATAATTTTCAACCGTTAAAGAATTACTAA
Organism: Thermodesulfovibrionia bacterium; assembly: GCA_945788685.1. GTDB lineage: Bacteria > Nitrospirota > Thermodesulfovibrionia > UBA6902 > UBA6902 > CALZJD01. The sequence continues at coordinate 25,896 of CALZMZ010000069.1, forward strand.
TTTATTACAATTAAAGGAAAGATGCAAATATTTATTTTATCCGCATTATTTAACATTAAAGGCAGGCATGATAAAAACGTATCGAAAAACGCGTTATTGTAAAACCGGTGTCAAAGTCGGTGCCCCTGTCAATATCTTAAAGTTGCTTTTAAACGTTTTGGATTCAGCAACAGATCAAGGCCGTTGTTTATGCCCGTGACATGTACGTCACCGGCCATTAATATGTCGACGGCACAGCCTTCGCCCTCGGTTACAGCAATGCCTATTCTTGCTACCCTAAGCATTTTCCGGTCATTATTACCGTTACCAAAGGCAACAACGGATGTTGCTCCTAACTTTTCCAGGAATTCTTCTTTTTGAAGATCATGATATTCACCTTCAAGGACCCGGACATTACATTTAACATCACGTAATTCCTCTTTCGCCGTTCCAAAGGTGTCGGAAGTCAGAACATGAATGGTCAGTTGATCCGCTAGCTCATTCAGTTTTTCTTTCACATCTGGGATCAGCTGCCCATTAAAGGAAAGCGTTCCTGTAAAATCAGAAACCAGGTGCTCAAGCTTTACTGCTCCAAAGCCTGGTATTTCCAGTTCAATCATAGTTGCCCCTCTTAAGCATTCTCTATGGTATTAAATACCCGAATAAAATTCAATTAATAATTATTGTTCATCAAAATCAGGCACATAAGACCGTTCTTTTTTCTTTCGAGTGGTATGATGCTTATGCTCGAGCATTTTTTCTTTTGCCCGTCTGGAGCGTTTACGTTTTTGCCTCTTGATCTTTGCTATGCGTTTTTCCTCTTCACTCTCTTTACCCCGCACTGCCTGTTCTATTTTCTGATATAAAAGTACCCTGGCATGAAAGCGGTTAAGCCCCTGGGTGCGTGCCTTTTGACACTTCACCTCTGTGCCTGTAGGCATGTGTTTCAGATGAACGCAGGTAGCGACCTTATTGACATTTTGTCCCCCTCTGCCTCGAGAGCGGATAAAGGATTCTTTAATGTCTTTTTCATGAATGCCAAGACTGTCCAGCTTATCCCGGAGTTTTTTTTCTTTTTCAGGGCTGATTGGAAACATAATTCATAAAGGTATACATCCAAAAGGGATGTGTACCTGCTTAAATATTAACTCTGCATGATGTAATAATAGAGAAGGCTTTTTTCTTTATATCTTCAGAGAAAGTATCCCCATTTGCTAAACCATTTTCAATATTGTCCAGTGTGTCATAAAATATGTCCCATCCTGTTTTTTCCCTTTTATACAGATCAATAAGGGGATTAGGATCCTGATTCAGATATGAAATGGTCTCTCCGAGTCTTTTAATCCCGCTTTCCATAAACTCTTTGCCCTGTTTTTTTTTGTCATCTGTTTTCCCAGCAAAAAATGATGCGGATTTCAAGGCAAAACGCAGGTACACAATAGTGAGAGGGATCTTTGATACAAAGCAGCCTGTAAACGGGTCAACCTCTTTTTTAATTTCATCAACTGGCCATGGCAGGGCCCTGCTATAAAATGAAAAGAGCAGTATGCGAATATAATCACCGATCAGTTTGCCTTTAGCTGCCTTTTTTATCGCCTCTTCAGCAAATGCTTCTTTGTCATGGCGCATTATGAGACCGTCTTTATGCACATAGCGGAGTTTATCAGGAGTGTTGTTAAAAAGGACCGACAGGATGTAAGCCTGGTCCTCTGCCCTTCCAATAATTGATGGGGTAAAAGGCCTGTGCTTTCTGAGGGCATTCAGCAGGATCCCGTTTGTTCCACCTGTAACATGGATGCGCTGAATGCATTTGCTTTTGCCGTCCAGATGTTGTTCTGTATACCTTGTCATCATTTCTGCTTCTGTTGAAACGGCCTGGGGGAGTTTACTGAAAAAGACCAGTTCATCCGCTTTCATTTCGTTTAACGGGAAACCAACATCCGGTAAGAACAGGGATTGTTCAATGTCCTTTTGATTGACAAGTGCGCCTGCTATCATTCCAAGTTCTACCATGGTACCATTACCATCAGTACCTTTTGCACCCCATAAAGGTGTCTTGAAATGCTCAAATGCTGACAGACCGGTCTGCTCTGCAAGTTGCTGCTGAGGGAATATCTGGTCAAGATCTATTTTAAATGTCCCCTTAATGTCCGGACTTATTAAAACCTGCCAGAAGGCGGCAACAGCCTTTAAAAAACTGTAATGCCTTCCATACTCTCCATCAACACCAAAGACCTCAAAGAGAGGCGTGGCATCCATTCTCTCATTATATTGTGCTGCGGCCGGGAGCAAAACTTTATCAATGAGCCTTGCTGAGTCTGATTCGGTAAATACATATACATTAAGATGGCTGATGTTCTTTTCCTTATTCAGCTCTTCTTCAAGGTATTGTTTTGCAATCTGCTGCAGTCCTTTATGAGTCACAGATACGGATAAAAGGCATGTAAGCTTTGAATCCCTGTCAATGGTCCCTTTTGCTTTTTCAAAGGCAACAGCCCTGTCCAGACCCTCCAGTCCATAGAGGACCTCATTGCTCTCAGGAGATATTCCCACTGGAATTGGATGGTCATACCAGAACAACTGATCTTCATCACTAATGCGTTCCAGTGTACGTCTCAAATCATCACTTATAAATGGACTGTCTGTGTCGATTGGGGTGGTAATAAGAATATTGGATGTGAATACAATCTGTTTAAGAGGATCAGTAACCGGTGTCTGGTTTAACGCGGTAATATCTACAATCCTTTTATTGCGGAGTCTGGTTATCTTATCATCCGGATTACCACTCAGTCCCTTTCCTTCTGGAAAGAAAACATTTCTGACCATTTCTGCCGACTCATGATGGTTGTCTGCATGAGAAGGATGAACAATCCATGCGTGCAGATCAGTCATACTGTCATAAAAAGACGTATCATTGCCGCATATGGATGATATTTCAGAAGTTATATTTTCCAGTCCCTGGAAATAAAAACTGATTATATCTTTCCACTCCGGCCTGGTTTCCATTTTTTTGAAATATTCTGTTGCATCTTTGTATAGAGGGTGGGACTCTCCTGATAATAAAATCAGAAAGGCCGCATTGAGGTTCTCTTCAACATCAATATTGTCGGGCTTTTCAGGATGGAACTGATCAGGAATATTTATACTGCATAAAGGGTTTTCGCCGGTTTGAGACCCTATGATATATTTAATGACCAGACTGAATGTATTGAACATAACAATTTAATGTGGAATAACAGCGTTAGATTACATATTCGCTCCTGTAACCATACGCAATCAGGTAAGCTGCTGTCAACAGAATCAAGAAGAAACTGTTTTAATCAGGATTAACGCGATCCTGACACATTATTTTACATTTAAAAGCAAGGAGTTAGCAAGATATAAGCTAACGTTATAAATCGATAACTTTTTCTTTTTTGACAAATATCGTATTTATGGGATAATGTATATCCCACTTTTTGTCCTCAAATTAAAATCCTTGATATTAAAAAGGGAGAAGAAATGAAAAGTCATGCATGGAGACCTTTGTTCGTGTTTATCGGCGTAATTATTCTCGCCCTGATAGCACGATATTTTATGGTCCCCAGAGATTTTACTGTTGGGGAAAGGGGATTCATGTACAGCTACCACCGTGCGAGTAATGTGGATGAGTGGAAAGCATTTACCGTTAAATATCAGGGGAAAGAATACTGCAGCGAATGCCATGATGATAAGTATGAAGCCAACATGGCATCAAAACATAAACTCATAGAGTGTGAAAACTGTCATGGCCCGGCAGTAGAACATCCTGAAGACCCTGAAAAACTTGTTATAGACACAAGCAGGGCGCAGTGTATCAGGTGCCATGCATATTTGCCGTATCCTTCCAGTCAGAGGAACAAAATCAAGGGTATAGACCCTACAGACCATAATCCGGAAGACCTTTGTGCTGATTGTCATGATCCGCACGAGCCGGACTTATAGGAGCAGCAGATGAAATTTTCCAGGAGAGATTTTATATCAACAGCGATTAAAGGTGCCTGCGCAGCATCACTGCCCCTGAGCGCTTTTAAAATATTGAGTCCACAAGAGGCAGAAGCATCCGTTAAAGAGGCCAACATCAGGTGGGGTTTTGTAGTTGATACAGAAAAGTGTGTCGGATGCGGGTTCTGTGTAAAGGGATGTAAACTGGAAAATGAAGTGCCTTATGAAGTTGCAGTCACGAGAACATGGGTAGAACGTTACGTTGTATTAAAAGACGGCAGAAGGCTGATCGATACTCCTCATGGGGGGAGAGACGGATTTACCAGTCCGGTAATAGACGGAAGAGAAATTAATCCAAAGGACATTGCAAAGGCATTTTTTGTACCCAAACTCTGTAACCAGTGT
>CALZMZ010000070.1 GCA_945788685.1 Thermodesulfovibrionia bacterium
ATCAGCGGGTGTTATGAAAAAACCGTAGTCGCTGTGAAAAACGTGATGACTCTTGCAATCGATATACTGGGCATAACCAATCATGGATTCACCGTCTGCGAACCGGACCCTGACTTTATTCATACCCCAGGGGATACAGTCTTTGTATGTATAGGTATACTCTCTATTGCCTTCAAAAGATTTGACCCAGAACACTGCCTTGAGATGTTCAAGATCAATCTCTATTTCATCACCTTCAATGAGACGAAGATGAAATATTTTATTATTTGGATAAAAGTCATAGCTATCACCCTTTAGAAGGGTTTTGTCTTTGAACCTTATGACCATTTTGTTAATTTTCATAATGCACCTCATTTAAAAAATCATATAATTCAATACTCCTTAATCCTATTATTTAATATGGATTGGCAAAGAGGCTGTGACTTGAATCACAAAATATAGATCTAACATTGTGGGGTAAAAGAAAAAACCTTACAGGTAACGTTGATTGGCTATTTAAGGAATAGACATATAACTTATTCTATTTTCACTGTATTGTAGATATAATGTGACTCATTAATATTTAAGTGCCACTAATGATTTTTTTATCTATTATATTGGGGCAGAGCCCCATTTCAATCAAGTCATTAATTGCGTTTACAGTATTTTTTAATGCTACTAGTATTCAGGACAGGTTAACCTTTTTAGCAACTACAACCTATTCCTCTTTTGAATCAGTCGGTATTATCTCTTCGCTTTCTGTGTCTCTATTTTCAGGATCATCTGGTTCCGGATCATCAGGTTCTTTCTGTTCACCTGGAATAACCAGCGGGGACTTTTTAAAAGTTTTATCCAGTATACTGTCTATATCCTGATTTTTATTGGTCCTGCCCTGTTTTTCCGGATTCACGTTTTCACTCTCCCATGCACCGCCTTTTCCGATTCTTTCATCATCATGCAATGCAAGAGTAGAATTGATAGGAACAAAACAAAGGGTGAGTATTAAAATGCTGATGATAGCAATACATTTATTCATGGCCTGTCTCCCTTTCGTTATGACTGTTGACCTTTTATTTAATACAATATATATTTCAAATTATAATCTTTATTATACCTACTTACAATTTCCATCCCCAGAATTCCAGAAATCTTTTAAAGTCCCACATCTCTGATGCAGTCCTGTTCCATGGTTTCAGACTTGTATAAAATTTATTGCCGTATATCTCCGGATTACCGTAGACCTTGTCAGTACCCACAAAAAGATCGAGGCTGACCAGGCTGAGAAAAAGAGATTCCCATACTTTTACAGATCCTTTAACAAACCCGTTCATAAGACCTTCAGTATAATAGAAACTGGTGAAGCTGCCATTAACCGGAATTTTCATGAGATCATCCATGTGAGCTAATGGCGTACTGATTTTGTTGAATCCATTGTTCAACATAATATTCTGATCTTCAATTATTTCAAGGTCCATAACTCTATGCACACCCGGACGGAGATGTACCACTACTCTGGGCATAGTAATATTTAAATAATCCAGTCCGGGCGGGAGTCTTTCTCCGTATACTTTTAATTTCTTTCCATTCCAGTTATCCGGAAATGTATCTGCAGACAGGTAAGAAGTTGGAACGATGGCAAGATAACATCCACATGTATGGACTGTGGTTATAAGGAGCGGATTGTTTTTGGAATCTACAGTAACAACAGTTATAAGTCCAACGTTTTTACCGGCACTCAGATGATAAGGGACAAGGCTGAAGGGAACCCGGGGAAAGTGGACCCGGTAAATATAATTTGTATATGTATCTTTTTCTGTCACGAAATTCCGCACCAGATAATACATGACAGGATTGTTTTCATCTATATAAACTTTCTCTTTGCCGTTGTCATCAATAATTGCTGAAGGCCTGCCAATACGATTATATGTCTTCTGATGATTGTGAATGAGAAAAACAGGGGCAAATTGTGAGACCGGACTGTTCGCCGAATCTTCAACCATGTAAACTGTCCGGATCTTTTCCTCCGCAACTTTAAAATGGTGAGCGCATCCGGAGATAACAAGAATAACTGCAATAAAAACAAATTTATGAACAATTCCTGAAATCATTATGCTTATGACCCTTTTATATTTTTTATATACGAGGCTATTCATTACAATGATAATTATCATATAAAGAGTATAATTATGATATCAGCATATAAAGCTTTAACCGCGTGATACTTCTGGATTTTGAACCATAAGCATACATCAGATATAAATACTTATTGCATATTTGAACCATCTGCTTAATAATATGACTAAGGATTGCGTATGATTCGGGCAATATGTATTTTACTGGCTGCATCTTTATCACTTGCTACTATCTTTTCGTCTTCTCTCTTAAGTCAGGATAACCATGACTCTGTCAGGATAGGTGTTGTCTCGATGATTACCCCTGTTGATACGGTCAAATATTATCAGGAGATCATTGATTATATCGCAAACAGGATGGACGTGCCTGTTGAGATGGTCTATAGAAAGACCTATGATGAAATGGACAGGATGCTTGAAACGGGCGAGGTAGATGCTGCCTTTATCTGCTCTGCTCCTTATGTTCAGGACAAGAGAAAGTTTGGAGCAGAGCTTCTTGTAGCACCGCAGGTAAACGGAAGTGTCTTTTACAAATCTTTTATTATCGTTCATAAAGAAAGTTCAGTCACAAGTTTTGATGAGTTGAAAGGAAAGTCGTTTGCATTTACCGATCCCAAATCCAACTCGGGAAGGCTTTATCCTGCCTATCGTCTTGCAAAAGAGGGTTATAAACCTGAAGATTTTTTTGACAAGTACATTTACAGCTACAGCCATAATAAGTCTATAGAGCTGGTTGCCAAGAAAGCAGTGGATGGTGCAGCAGTTGAAAATCTGATTTATTATTACATGAAAAATAAAGGTTCTCCTTATCCTGATCAGGTGAAAATAATAGAACAGTCGCCGGATTTTGGAATCCCTCCCATGGTAAATACGCCCGGTCTGTCAACATTTATTAAGGAGAAAATACGGGAGATTATGGTCAACATGCACCTTAATCCGGACGGAGAAAAAATTCTGTCTGACATGCAGATAGAAAAATTTACCGAGGGATCAGACAGCTATTATGACTCTGTGAGAGAAATGGAGTCATTTGTATCACTGTTTTATACTCCGGAAGTTTCCGGTTCGGATGAGAAAAAGACTGTTTATTTTGGCGTTATACCGAAAGATAATCCAAGGATAGCGTATGAGAAATATCAGTTAATGATAGATTATCTCTCTGAAAATACACCTTATACATTTGAACTTATTCTGAAGAAGACATATGATGATACTGTCAGGGCATTAGGAAATGGTGAGATAGATATTGCCTTCCTTGGTCCCTTAACATACCTGCATGCACGATCAGAATATAAGGCGGTATCAATTTTAAGAAGCATAACCGAGAAGGGGTCGCCATCTTATCGGAGTGTCATTGTAACAAAATCAAATAATTCTATAACTCATCTGTCTGATCTGAAAAATAAGGACTTTGCGTTTGCATCCATGAAATCAACATCAGGAAATCTTATTCCCCGTTTTCTCCTGGCAGAACACGGAATCCATCTCAGAGAGTTGAAAAGCTATAACAATTTCAACTACCATGACTCGGTCGTTAAGTGGGTATTGAAGGGAGTATATGATGCCGGTGCAGTAAGAGAATCAGTTGCAGAAAAGTATCTTCCCCTCGGGTTAAAGATCTTATCAATATCAGGGCCGATACCAACGGGACCGGTAGTAATAGGGCCCAGGACCCCGTATGCTATTGTTGAAGAAATTAAATCAACACTTCTCAATTTAAACAAATCAGAAGGCGGTAAGGAGATTCTGGCAAAAACCGATCCTGAGATGAGGGGAGGGTTTATAGAAACCAGCGACCTTGACTATGAACACATCAGGCAAATGTTAAATGACATACCAAACTCCTGCGGAATGAGATGTCATCCAAAAATTAAATTATGAAACATATATTTTCAAAGAATTTCTCTCTTCAGAGGAAGTTTATCATTATTAACTTTGCTGCGGTAATTTTCTTCATGCTGGTTCTGGGCATCATAGTTACACGAAGAGAAAGTGGCATCATGTATCGTGATATTGAGAGGCAGGGACGACTGCTCTCACAGACCCTGGCCATTCCGGTCATGAATGATCTCATTTACGAAAGACTGGGTCATGTTGAAGAGGGCGGCCTGATAGATAATTATATAACAGAGATATTTGACAGAAGGGACATTGATCTTATTTATCTTGCTGTGCTTGACGGAAAGGGCAGGGTCACTGCACATAATGATTTCAGTGAATACGGCAAGATGTATGATGATCCGATATCCATGCAGTCACTCGCTTCAGATAAAACTGAAGTACAGAAATTCCATGATGACAAAAGTGGTCATGATGCACTTGATATAGCCACCCCTCTTTCCATTGGAAAAAAGCGATGGGGGACCCTTAAGTTTGCTGTCTCACTCAAACGTCTGGACAATGAAATAAGGGCGACCATCATTGGTGTTTTTTTATTCACCCTGTTTTTGCTTGTATTCAGTTTAATGGGCATTGTTCTTCTTAGCAGGAGGTTTATACGTCCCATAACTGATCTTGCAATCACCATGGAGGAAGCCCGTGGAGACATGATGGATGTTAAAGTTGATGCGGAAGGCGGGGATGAGATCGCCCTGCTTGGAAAGAGTTTCAACAGAATGGTAAAACGTATACAGGAATCAAACCATAAACTGAAACAGACCCATGAAGAACTGCTTTTGTTTGTGAACAATATAGAAAAAACAACCGGGGACATGCTGAACATTAAGGTTGATATAGAAGGATGTGATGAAATAACACTTCTCTGTGAGAGCTTTAATAATATGATAGACAGGATAAGAAAATCCAATATTGAGCTGAAAAATACCCATAAAAAACTTCTTCAGTCACAAAAACTTGCCTCTGTCGGTATTCTTGCCTCCGGTGTTGCACACGAGATCAATAATCCTCTGGGTGGCATGTTCAACTGCGTTCAGATGCTTAAACAGAGCGGCTTAAGCAGCGAGACAAGAGAACGTTACATGAAACTGCTTAATGACGGCCTTAACAGAATAGAGAACACAGTGGGTAAATTATTGTGGATGGCAAGAAAGGATGAGAAACATCCTGTAGTGGTGGATATCAGGCGCTCGCTCGAAAATATATACTCATTCGTTGAATACCAGATGAAAATGAATTATATTACCTACAGCGAAGATGTTCAGGACGATACTTCCATTATAATAGATCCGCATGACCTGCATCAGGTGTTAATGAACCTCATTATCAATGCAGTTCAGTCAATGAAAGACGGCGGTATGCTCAGTGTGTCTGCCCATAAAAGCAATGGGAATGTAATGATCGAGATGTCTGATTCCGGTGCGGGTATTGATCAAAAAAATCTCAATAAAATTTTTGACCCCTTTTACACAACAAAGATGCCGGGTGAAGGGACAGGGCTTGGACTGTGGGTGACATACGAAATTGTTAAAAGTTATGATGGGGACATATTTGTAGAGAGTGAAGAAGGAAAAGGATCAAAATTTACCTTGAAGTTTAATAAGGCATGACCGCATGAAAAACAGAATACTGGTTATAGAAGATGATGAGATCATGAGGATTACGATTGAGGATTCTCTGAAGGCAAACGGATATGAGGTGCGTTCATATGAAAAAGGATCTGATGGTGTAAGCACATTTAAAGAGGACGAATACTCATTGGTCATTACAGATGTCCGTTTGCCGGACATGACAGGGCTTGATGTCATGAAAATGATTAAAGCCCATGATGAGAAGATCCCTGTGATCATAATGACCGCATTCGGAACTATCAAGGACGCTGTAGAAGCTATGAAGCTCGGGGCAATTGATTACATAACAAAGCCCTTTTCACTGGATGAATTTAATCTGATTGTTGAACGTGCTCTTGAAGTCAGGACACTGAGAGATGATAATATCAGATTGCGAAGGGACCTGTCTGATCTCTACAGTTACCCGAATATAATTGGAGAAAGCGAAGAGATAAAAAAAGTTTTTGAACTTATTGAAAAAATCTCGCAAACCGATTCCACAGTACTGATTTATGGGGAAAGCGGTACGGGAAAAGAACTGGTTGCTTCAACAATTCATTATCAGAGTAATCGAAAAAACAGGCCATTGATAAAAGTCAACTGTGCTGCTTTCCCGGAAAATCTGGTTGAGAGTGAACTCTTTGGGTATGAAAAGGGGGCCTTCACAGGAGCAGCCCAGAGAAAACCCGGAAGATTTGAGCGTGCTGATAACGGCACGATATTTCTTGATGAGATTGGAGATCTGCCGTCCAATGTTCAGATTAAACTGCTGAGGGTACTGCAGGACGGGTCCTTTGAAAGGCTTGGCGGTACAGATGCATTGAATGTTGATGTCAGGATTATCACCGCAACTAATAAAAAACTTGAGGAGTATGTAAAAAGAGGTGAATTCAGAGAAGACCTGTATTACCGGCTGAATGTTATCCCTTTATATATGCCGGCTCTCAGGGAACGGAGGGACGATATTCCTCTCCTTATCGACCATTTTATGGATACGTATAATTGCAGGTTTGGCAAAAAGATCAGACTGGAATCTGAAGCTATAATGGACCTCATGAATTATGATTATCCGGGAAATGTAAGGGAACTGGAAAATATCATAGAGAGATGTGTTGCTCTTTCTTCTGATTCTTCTACATTCCAGGAAAACATTCCTCCTCACATTTTAAAAAAGAATAAAGACAAACCTGAAGATACTTCTCTGTCAAATGTTGCAGCAGATGCGGAAAAAGAGCATATTCTGAAAGTTCTGAAGTCTACAAAGGGAAACAGGACCAAAGCAGCTGAAATTCTGGGAATAAGCAGAAAGACTCTGTGGGAGAAAGTGAAAAACTATGACCTGGCTCAATAGATTACTACTCTTACTATCCTGAATTTCATCTGTTACCATAAAGTAACAATAAATCTGACCTGTTACAAAATTGTACCAGTTGACTGGAAGAAATAAGTTCCATTTCCCACATCTGAATTATTAAACATACCGAATTATCTCAATATTCAAAAAAAAATATTCACTGTATCAAATGGGCATTTAAATTGCTCTGTTTTATGCTGTAGGGAAATGTATTTATACATCAGTATGTATTATTCCGGGATGTCCATGGCAATAAATGGAGCATTACCTTCAGGTAAGAACAGGACAAATGACATGGTTAAACAAGGGGAATATACTCTTGCACACGTAACTTCTGAAGCAGAGAAATCACATATAGAAAAAGTCCTGAAATCTACACATGGCAACAGGACAAAGGCCGCTGAAATCCTCGGTATAAGCAGAAAGAGCCTGTGGGAAAAAATAAAAGCATATAACATTAAGGCATCAGCAATATGAAACTATTATAAGGGGGGTATATGCCTGGTATAGACGATATAAAGGATGATGAATTTGTTAAAGCTGAAATTCATAATTCAATTAATTACATGGTTGAATGTTTACTGGAAAAAGAAGAAAGAAAATGTAAAGTCTGCAGGTGTGTTGACGCATGCAGCCTTGTAACTGAAGCAGTATTCATATGCCGTACCAGAAAGATCAAGGAACCGGATGACTGTTTATGATTCACACTAATCCCACCCCCTTAATAAGGAAGCTGGATGCAAAGTTATTAAAAGTAACACATCATCAAGGATAGATGCTCTCACCTGCTTAAAAAAAACATATTAATGTTTGCAATTCATCATAATCTCATTAACCATATCTGTTGCCTGATCGTGATGATTATTTTCAACAGGTGTCTATGTTGATATGGCTACTGCAACAGGAGAGATAATCAGCAGGAACGCACAACTGCAGATCCCCCCGATTCCTGAACTTCCCATGGACCTTGACCAGATCGTCACCCGGGACAACAGACAGCTTCAGACCGTCGGGCACCACTGGCCCATGTCCGGCCCGCTGACAAAGGACCAGCGTGACCACATGGAAAAGGTTGGCGTGTGCATTTCATGCCATAAGGATTTTACTCCCGGATTTTTCTCCAATGTACACACATCACAAATCAATTTCATCTTTTAAAATTGTCATTACCACAACGGGAATCTCAGGAGCATTATCACCCAGCAGTGTATTTGCAAGAGCCTGGGAAGCGCTTCGGTATTTAAGAGAGACATCTATTTTTAACGGAGCTTTAACATCATCAGGAATATAAAATGCATATTTCTCAATTACATATCCTTTTGGCGGTATTCTATAGTCATACAGGATCCTGTCAGCAAGAGCAGCATTCAAGACCGGTTCTCCTTTGTCATTACCAAGTTGTGTGTAATATTGAACAGCATTCCTGTCTATATTCCCTTCGTTATCCAGTTTTCCTGACCTTAATAATGATTTACCACTGGCATCGGTTATGGATACGTCAAGCCACATCTGTCTGACCTCTGTAAGTCCGGTAGGCAGATAATGGCCTGCTCCGGAATTAATGACTTTGACCTGAATATGAGACAGGCTTTTTTTATCATATGAATCATTCTTGATTAATTCCAGGTCTGCAGCATTCTGAAGACGCTCTATAGCCATCTTTGCATGTTTATCGCTGCCTAACAGCTTTGTAACAACTGCATTAGCGCCGACAAAGTAATGCGTCCATATATGGTCTCTCTCAGGACAGTCATCGCAGGCCCTGCCCGGATTATCGGGCCTGTCGGTCTTTCCTGTCGCAGGGATGCCTGGTCTCTGTCTCATATGACAATCCTGACAGTTGACAGTTGTTTCAGGATCGCCCGTATTATATGGGCTGTTTTTCCACTCACTATACGTCTGTTCAATCGGAAGTTTGTTCTCAGCATGTGAGACATTGTGGCAGAGTCCGCAAAATTCTGATCTTGTGTGCAATTCAGAATATTTGGTCGGGTGAAAGGGTGAAGAAGAATCCTTAAACGGCCCGAGCATTGTGGAAGGGTCGTCTTCCCCACCTCCGGGTTCAACCTCATAACCGGCATCACCGAGATGTTTTACTTCACTTATGTTGTGGCACCAGTTACAGAATATCCCCTGTGCCGGGAGTTCCGGGAGTTTGTCATAATCATCTGCGGGCGATGATATTAAATAGGAGCGAAAACCAAGAGGTGTATGGCATTTGACACAGGCTTTCATCTCCAATATCTCTCCCGTTGACTTTGCTTCTTTTAAAAACAGCTTTGTGGCTGCTCTCCATAAAGGGTCAACAAAAGCCTTGCTGTGCATTGATCCGTTCCACTGTTCGAAAATTTCAGTATGACAGCCCTCGCAGACCTCAGGCTCTATGAACTGATTAACTCTGACTTTCTTGAAATCAAACATTTCATGTTTTTCAATATCTGTCATCCGCTTGATGGCCATCTCTTCTGATTTTTCAGGAGGTGATTCTTTTTTTGCTTCCCCTCTTCCGGCAAGATATTCTGCAATCATTACAACTTCTGATGACGTTATAATTTCTCCGGTCTGCTCAGAGTATTTTGCCATCCTGGTTGTTGTTTTTTTCCAGGCACTGAGGCTTTTGGTTTTTTCAAGCGCTCTCTCCAGTGTATGGCATTTTTTACATTTGGCCTTAAACAGCTGTTCGCCTTTATCAGGAGATGCAGATGCAAATGCAAATGATGATGAGAACATGATGATAAGAATTGATATGATGATTTTCATTAAATGACCTCCTCAATTATTTATATTCTCTGTACGGTATACAGTGGATCCTGTCAATAGTCTTCAAATGAATACTGAATGTATTATTTACGTTTGAACAGCATGATTATAAACCATTATAAAGCTAAAAAAATGCTGTGCAATATAATAATCTAATTTCAATATCTGATACAACAGTGATATTGAGTTCAGACCTCATAAGAGATCGATTGAGAAACTCCAATATGTTACCGAATAGTAACGGTAATTGCCATCTCAATGACATGTAACATTATGAAATAAAACAATAAATTAATTATAATTGCAAGTGAAAATTAGTATGATACAATGTTCCGTAATAGTAACATAAAACTTGTACATAATAGCGACAGCTTAGCCCAGTCCTGTTATAACTTGTTGATCTAACAGGATACTAAATTGCTTTATTTGAAACTTTTATGTAGGCACTCATATTGCTAACTATATAAACAGTCTTTCAACAATAATAATCAAGATTTCATTTTTTACTATTTATTTTCTGCAAATTTATGATGAGTAAATTTGATCGTAGACAGATGATCAAGATCGCTGCTGCTGCCGGAGCAGGGGTTCTCCTGCCACGGAAGGTTCAGGCTTCTGCAGGATTGTTTGAAGGAATTGTAGAGAAGATATCACAGGGCATAAAAGGTACCATCGGCAAAGAAGTTGAAACACCTCTTCCGATCCCTGGAGCCAGATTCGGCATGGTAATTGATTTGGGCCTCTGCATAGGGTGCAGGCGATGTTCCTATGGCTGCAAACTGGAGAACAATGTCCCTGATGCAATAAACCCTCCATATATTATGGTGTTGGAAACCAGGTACAGACCCGGTCAGGTAATAGATGAAGATATGCCGGTTGGAGGTCATCATAATGGGAATGGTCTGCTGTATACAAAATTGCGTAAGGACAGAATGTATATGCCGGTGCAATGCAATCACTGTGCAGAACCTCCCTGCGCAAAGGTATGTCCTACAAAGGCGACCTTCAAGAACCCTGACGGTATAGTGATGATGGACTATAACAAATGTATAGGATGCAGGTATTGCATGGCTGCATGCCCTTACGGTGCACGCAGGTTCAACTGGCGCAAACCGGAGCTTGACCCGGAAAGAATAAACCCTCTGGTTCCTGTACGCACTGAAGGAGTGGTTGAAAAATGCACCTTCTGCGTACACCGCACAAGAAGGGGCAGGACTACAAGATGTGTTGAGGTATGCCCGAACAGGGCAAGAACATTCGGAGATCGTAGGTGAGAGAAGTTTCCGTCTCAAAGTAGGACTGAATACAGGTCCCCAGATTTATTATTTGACAAGACCTAAAGAGAAACCCATGAGGTGGTTCAAACCTGTCCCGATCTCTCCGGACGTTAGAGGATTAAAAAAATGAGTGTTATTCAAGACGCACTTGGACATGCAATAACAAAACTAACCACAGCCAGTAAGAAATTTTACATTTACTGTTTAGTTCTGCTGGTAATAGCTGTTCTGGGTTTAGGGGGAGCAATTACTGCTGTGGCAGAAGGACATTATCATAGCGACATGAGTGACATGGTTCCATGGGGAATATTAATATCAGGGCTGGCATTCTTTATCGGGCTGAGTGCGGGAGCGACCATGATCGGTCTTTTAATTCATGGATTTGGACGTGATGACTACCACCCGGTTGGGACGCGCGCAATTCTTGTAGGTATAATGTGCATTTTTGCAGCCATGGGCTGCGTTATGATGGATGT
>CALZMZ010000071.1 GCA_945788685.1 Thermodesulfovibrionia bacterium
CCGAAGAAAATAAAAAACCCATCCGCGTTATGGGAAGTGCGGAAATGCTGACCGTATTGATAAACGGTGATAAAGCGTCTCTGCCGACCAGTGATATCATATTGCTCGTGGAAGGCCTTGATGATGTAGTCGAGGTGGAGGACGGGCAGCTTACAAGTCCTGTTGAATTTCAGGTGAAACTGGAAAACCCGGGCGACGTGAGTGTGTGGGAACTGATAATTCGTAATGCCGGTGATACGGTCATTAAAACAATAAGCGGACAGGATGCCCCGCCTGATGTTGTCAGCTGGAATGGGCTGACAGACAGGAATGATCTGGTAAAGGGTGGAGAGCTATTTAATTATCAGATGATCGTTAGCTACACAGACGGCAATATGACTAAGAGCGGGAAAAGAATATTCGGAGTTAACCAGACCTCTGCTATCGCGTTGAATCTCACGGGAAGCGCTTTTGAACTGGGATCTGATAAACTCAGCGCTCATGCTAGCGGCAAATTGAAAGAGGCCGCTGTCCAGCTCAGAAAATTTCCTGAGGCAAAGATCATTGTCGAGGGGCATACGGATTCTGCAGGGGCGGAAAAATTTAATCTGATACTGTCAGAAAAACGCGCACAGGCAGCGATGAGCTATCTTGTGCAGCATGAAAAGATTCCGAGCGATCGGTTTATAGTAAGAGGAATGGGTGAAGCCAGTCCGATTGCAACCAATGATAACTCCCAGGGCAGAGAGATGAACCGCCGGGTTGAAGTAAAAGGCACGTTCGTAGAGATTGATAATGCCAGCCTCCATGACCAGTACCGTGCTGTTCCCTCAGTCAGGATTAATGGACAGGACATAGAGGTGGACCGCCGCGGCAGATTCCGGGCAGAGGCAGATGAGAGTGAGTCCGGGACATTACATATAGAAGCAAGCGATTCAAGAGGGCGCTCTATTATAAGTGACATACCCGTACCGACCTTTGAGATCATTGAACCAGAGGGCAGGAGAAAGCTGGCTTATGGTGAAAATGGAGACGGTTACGAAGTTGCTGATAACTCAGACACGGACAACACACTCATAGATTATACACTGTCCGGTCAGACCGATCCAGGGAATACAGTTGAAATAGACGGGAAAAAAATCCCGGTTTCCGCAGAAGGGACATTCAGTACAATCCTGTCGTTGAAGAATGGCAATAATCCGTTCGGCTCTATCGTTCGGAACAGGGAAGGCTGTTCACGAATAATTAATCTTAATGTTACGGTAAGCGACCGGGATGAAAATGGGAAGCGGGTTGTTATCGTCAAACCGATTCCTGTACTCACCGTTAATTTCCCGCCGGAAAAATTGAGAATAAAGAGTGACGTGTTCCAGCTGACAGGAATGACAGACCCTGAAAATCAGATACATGTAAACGGCCAGCCGGTTGAGGTCAAGTCTGACGGCAGTTTTACCGAGTCCGTGAAATTGACGGATGATAAAAACAGTATTATCGTCAAGGCAATTGATCCTGAAGGATTCGAAGGCATTATCGAAAGGCATATAGAAATATCACAAAACCGGCTTTTCTTCCTCGCATTTGTAGATGGAAAATATACAAGACTCAAGAGCAGAGGGAATATTGATGCAACCGGGTTCGGCAACAAAGATTCTGTACTTGAAGGCAGGATTTCTTATTATCTGAAAGGGACCATCGCCGGCAAATATCTCATAACTTCAGCCTTTGATACCGGCGCAAATGAATTTGATCAATTATTCAAGGACCTTGATGAAGTTGAAAATGATCGCCTTCTCACGAATCTCGATCCTGATACGATGTATCCGGTTTACGGTGATTCCAGTACGATTGTGTACGATACAGAAAGCCAGGGTAAATTCTATCTCGCTATAGAAAGTGATGAACTTAAACTACTTGTGGGGAATTATCCGGTAAACCTCACAGGTACTGAACTTGCAACATACCAGAGAACACTGTACGGGGCATCGTTCTCATACCGGTCTTCCTCAAAATCGAAATACGGTCAGCCTGATACAGAGGCAACTGTATTCGGCGCAGAAGTCCGTCAGAAGCATGTTCATGATGAACTTCGTGCAACAGGCGGGTCTCTCTATTACCTCAGCAATAAAGATGTGATCGAAGGGAGTGAGCAGATTACTATTGTCATCCGGGATAAAAACACCGGGACCATTATGGCACGTATTCCGCAACAGCAGAATGACGACTACACGATCAAATACAGTGAAGGGAGGATCCTCTTTAACAGACCAATATCAAGTATTGTGCAGGATGACTCCCTGATTGATCTTTCCCTGCTGGGAGGAAATATGGTTTACATTTATGCGGACTATGAACGCTACGCAGAGTCATTTGAAAAATCCGCCTATGGCGGACGTATCAGAAAACAGATCAGCGATCACGTTTCATTAGGCGGTACATATATCTCAGATGAGATGGATACCGGTAATTATAAACTCCAGGGAATAGATACAGAAATCCGTCTTGGAAAAAATACCCGGATTATTGGTGAATATGCAGAGAGTTCGGGTACAGATTCCGTCACCTTTGAAACCGGTGATGGAGGTCTGACCTATCAGGAGCAGACGCTGGATGGAACTCGTGAGGGATCAGCCTGGAAAGCAGCAGCTGAGATAGACATCGGAGAGTGGTTTGGCAAACCCGGTCACTACCAGCTGGGCGGATATATGAAGAAGCTCGATTCCGGATTCTTTTCAAGCGGGAACATGCTTGAACAGGGTACAGAAAAGAGCGGAGTGCATACGTCACTTCAGTTGACTCAACGGGACAGGCTCCGGGCACAGTATGACAGGGAAGAGGTTGAGGAAACAGTCGACGCTTCCGGCCGCCAGACTGATATAAGTACTGTTCAGCTTGAACATAGTCAGGACTGGTGGAGGCTGACCGGAGAATTTCAAAGCCGATCAGAAAAAAATACAACAGATGACACAACCGACAGGCTGAACCTGGCCGCCGCAAATCTCAGTATGGATATTACTGAAAAACTTATGCTGCAGGCCGAGCATCAGCAGACCATTTCCGGAACTTCAAATGATCAGACGACACTTGGGCTGAGTTATGATGTACAATCCTTCCTGTCCCTCAAGGCGAGCGGTACAAAGGGTTCACAGGGCGAGGCGGTTCAGGGTGATGCGATCATCTCACTCGGTAACAAGCGCTTTTACATCACTGAACGTATCAGCGAAGATCAGGCAGGCAGGGCTTCATCCACAGTTGTTGGAACAGATGCCCCGATTGATTCATCGAGCAGGATGTATTCTGAATACCAGTGGGAGCGTTCCGGAAAAGATAAGAGAAATATCTCGCTCCTGGGAGCGGAAAAACGCTGGGACCTGGCAACAGGATTACATCTTCTCATTTCAGGAGAACACTCCAATATTGATTCTGGTACTGATGACACATCACGATATGCACTGGCAGCCGGACTCTCTTATGCAGACCTGTCCGGCATTAAGGCCTCAACACGGAATGAGGTCCGGCAGGAGAGCGGAGCAGTTGACCGGGTCCAGTATCTTACCTCAAACAAGGTTGAGATATTCCTCTCACCTGACTATACATTAATGGGTAAATACCGGTTCAGTCTGACACGTGATAAGGACCTTGATGAAACTGAAGCAAAATTTGAAGAGAGAAGCGTTGGCCTTGCCTATCGGCCGGTTAAACATGACCGTCTGAACGCCCTTGCAAAATATACATACCTGACTGACCAGAGACCTCTCTCGCTGGGAGAAATTGAATCTTCAGTTACATCGATGAATGTTACATCTCTTGAGTGGTCACTCGATATTACGAAAAGGATTGAGTGGGTAGAGAAAGGAGCGCTCAAGATAAAGACAGAAGAGACAGGTACCAGGCCTGAACTGAAAACGCATACCTATCTTGTGATTAACCGCTTTAACATCATGGTATGTAAACCGATCGTTGTTGGTCTTGAATACCGCGTTCTTGCCCAGAAAGAGGCTGATGACAAGAGGCAGGGCTGGGTTGCGGAGCTCATGTGGGCGCCGGTTAACCATATAAGGCTGGGAGCAGGCTATAATTTCACCGATTTTACAGACAATGAATTTTCAGATAATAACTATTCTGTAGAAGGGTGGTTCATGAGGGTCCAGGGTAAATATTAATGTGAATAATGTGTTTGGAGGTTCACAGTAATTGAAAACTTATGATTTTCTTGATTTATGTCGAAAATAAGAGAAAGCTATGAGCAGTGTTGATAACATTAAAAAGTATATAAAATTAAAGAGTAAACGGTCCTTTGAGATAATTGCCGTAATGCTGACCGTTTTGCTCTTTTATGCACTTGTTCTGTCAGTCATGGGAATCATGTTTCCAACAGGCACAAGTTTGAAAGATAAAGCAAAACAAAGAGGAACAGGCGGCAGTGCGGTAAAAAAAACTGACCGTAATCTGCTGTTGGCCCGAGGAGAAAATGAATCAGGATTAATGGATTCAGTGTCAGCACCGGCATTTCTGAAAAGCATGAATAACAGGGTCAAGAGTAAAAGGGCAGACACTATTGTATGGGAAAAGGCAGAAGGCGGTATGCCGCTCTATGACAGGGATGCCGTCCAGACATTTGGAAATTCGTCTGCTGTTATCCAGATGGAAGAAGGCAATACCCTGAAAATGGGAGAAAGCTCACTCATAATAATCAGAAAGGTGGAAAAAGACATTTTCTTTGGGAAAAAACGCTCATTCATTGTTGTCATGGACGGGGAATTAAAGGGGAAAATGGAGAAAGCTGAATATGTGGAAGTTACGACCCCGAGTGCGGTTGCCCGTATTGAAACGAAAGGCAGAGACGGAAAGCAGTCAGAGTTCAGCATTAGGGTGAACCCGGATAAATCATCGAGCATTGCGGTATTAAACGGTTCTGCTCAGATATCTGCCAAGGGGAAAACAGTGGAATTGCAGCCTAACCAGATGACAGTTGTTGATTTAAACAGCGAGCCCTCCCAGCCGAGAGCACTCCCTGAAGCGGTACAACTGAATTATCCCAAAGAGAAGGAAGATTTTTATTACCGTGATCTGCCGCCATTGATACTGTTCACGTGGCAGAAAAATAAAAAAGCGGATGGCTATCATTTTGAAATTGCACATGATATGTCCTTTGAGAACGTACTTTATAATGAGCAGGTATCAAAAAATAATTTCTCACTGGGCAACTTAAAAAAGGGTGCCTATTACTGGCGGGTAAGTGCTGTAGAAGGGAAAGGGGAAGGAATATTCAGCAGTCCCCGGCAGATAAGGGTAACACAGGATATTGAACCTCCTGAACTTATTATCGAGCAATTACCTGAAGTCGTAAACACGGACAGATTTACCATATACGGTTCTACTGAACAGGGAGCTGACATATTTATAGACGGGGCTCCTGTACGTATATCCGACACAGGTACATTTGAGTATGAAATTCCACTTGAATATGGCTTAAATGTTCTTGTTGTTGAAGCAGTAGACAGGGTAGGTAATGTCGCTTATTTTTCGCAGCATGTAAATGGAAAATTCTGAACCGCTATGGAGATTATATGATAAAGAAA
Organism: Thermodesulfovibrionia bacterium; assembly: GCA_945788685.1. Taxonomy (GTDB): domain Bacteria; phylum Nitrospirota; class Thermodesulfovibrionia; order UBA6902; family UBA6902; genus CALZJD01. The sequence continues at coordinate 5,559 of CALZMZ010000071.1, forward strand.
TTTAACATCCCTATCCGATTTAAAATAATGTTAGCAGTCCTGATAATTATCACCGTGGTGGTAAGCATTATCACATTTACCATGGCAAATATGTTTCATACCGATAAGACAGCATATATTCAGGATACTACTTCAACGATTGCAGTGCACAAGTCACAGGAAGTCGCTTCCCTGCTCAAAGGGTATAAGGAAAGGCTTCATATCTTTGTCAAACTCATGTATGAAAGGGATTTGTACCAGGAACAGAAATCCAAGCTGATCAAACAGTTATTTGAAGATTTCCGGGAGTATATTGCGATTACATTATATGATACGGATATTACACCGGCAACGGTGTATGATGCAGAGAGTCTTGAGAATGCCGGGCTGACTATTGATGACCTGGCCCTCTACCGAAAGGACAACCCTCTTCCTGAAGCACAGATCCATGAGAATAAAATATATATTGAGAACTCGACATTTACCGATAAACTTTATACCATGACCATGGTTATTTCATACCAGGATCCTTATGAAAAGGTACCGAGAATCGTTGAAGCCGTCATAAGTCTGGGTAACCTGCTGGAACTGACAGGCAGATCAGAGATATTTGATACCTTTCTGGTTGATTCAAGGGGTAATCTCCTTGCACATTCTGATCCGGAAAAGCTCTTTCCCGTTACGAGTGTCGACTGGATTCCTGAACTTGAGATCCTGCTTAACCCGAGCAGTCTCGGAGGAACATTTGAATATGAGTATAAAGGGAAGCAGGTAGTAGGAGGTTTTGCACCTCTTGATATGGGAAGTCTGATTATTGGTGTTCAGATCCAGAAAACGGCAGCGTATCTCAGTGCAAGGGAGTTGCTTGATAACCTGATGATTATCTCTTTTATTCTCCTTACCATTGCAGCACTCCTCGGCATATTCTGGTCAAAGCGCTTTACAAAGCCAATTGAGAAACTTTCAAACGCCACAAAAAAAGTAGGGAAAGGAGAGTTTGATATAACTGTTGATGGTGAAGAAACCGGTGATGAAATCGGAGAACTCTCAAACTCTTTTAACCAGATGGCATCAGAACTCAATATACGTGAAAAGGCATTAAAGGATGCACACAGTGCACTTGTTCATTCAGAAAAAATGGCTGCTTTTGGCCAGCTTGGTGCAGGAATAGCACACGAGGTAAAGAATCCGCTCGCAGGGATTCTGGGATTTGCCCAATTATCATTAAGGAAAACTGATAAAGACAGTAATATTTATAAAAATCTGTCGGTTATTGAAAAGGAAACAAAGCGCTGCAAAAATATTATTGACAATCTTATGAAATTCGCCCGACAGGAAAAAGTTTCTTTTATGCCGGTCAGTGTAAATAGTGTGGTTGAAGATTCCATTGCAATAGTTGACCATCAACTAAGTATTAATAAGGTGAAACTGGGGAAAAAACTGGAAGACAACATTCCCAATATTTATGGAAATGGAAATCAGATTCAGCAGGTACTTATAAATCTGATGATCAATGCTCAGCAGGCAATGAATGGGAATCCGGGCAATATAAGTCTGGAAACTGCTCTTGTTGACGCCGATAAAATTGAAATATGCATAAGAGATGATGGTCCGGGAATTCCGGAAGAAGTACAGTCAAAAATATTTGAACCATTTTTTACAACAAAAGCTGCAGGTGAAGGAACCGGACTGGGTCTTTCTGTCAGCTACGGCATTATCAAGGACCACGGTGGTGAAATTGAAATTGATAGCGAAACCGGGAAAGGGACATCGTTCATAATTACATTACCTGTCAAAAGCTCCGAGGAAGCATGATGATTGGAATTATATGCTATAATTTTAAGAATTTATTGAACGGCGGATAATATGAACGAGTCACGAAAGAAATTAAAGGTGCTGGTAGTTGACGACGACGACAGTCTCGTCTTAATTATATCCGAAGTCCTTCAGGATGATGGGTATGAGGTAGATACTGCATCCAGCGGGGAGGAAGCACTGGAATTGTTCCGCAGCCAGCATTACCCTCTGGTTATTTCAGACATACGTATGCCGGGTATCTCAGGAATTGAGCTTTTGCAGGAAGTAAAGAAAATCAGCAAAGATACCCAGGTCATAATCATAACCAGCCATGCATCAGTAGAATCAACCATTTCTGCTCTCCGTCTGGGCGCATATGATTACCTGCTTAAACCATTTGAGGAGATTGAACTGATTTCAGCTGTTGTTAATAGAGCTGTTGAGAAAATCGGCCTCACCAAAGAAAAACAGTCACTTCTGGGCAACCTTATGAGGAACAAGGAAGAGTTGGAGAAACTCAATTCAGTCCTGCACCAGCTGTCAGTGTGTGATGGACTGACAGGTCTATATAATCATAGATATCTCCAGGAGTCTGTGACCCAGGAGCTTATTAGATGTCAAAGAAACAAGGGCACGTTTTCACTCATTTTCATAGATGTAGATAATTTCAAGGAATACAATGATCGGCATGGCCATCCGGCTGGAGATGAAATCCTGAAAAAACTGGGGTCGTTCCTTAATGACAGGCTGAGACGGACTGATATTGCTGCCCGATACGGGGGTGAGGAATTTGTAGTTTTACTGCCTGAAACTTCAAAGGACAATGCAATCATTTGTGCTGAAACCCTGAGAAAGACTGTAGCTGATTACCCGTTTACCGGACGTGAGACACAACCTCTTGGAATTTTATCCGTTAGTATGGGAATTTCTACTTATCCGGAAGATGGAGAGAATGTGTCTGACCTTCTCAATTCAGCGGACGGAAGTCTTTACAAGGCCAAAGCAGCCGGAAGAAACAGGGTATTTAAAGTGCAGTCTGCGGATAGGACGTAATAACGTAGAGGAAACAGTATAAGTTACTAAATATATTATGAGAACCATGGAAGCGATAAATCAGATAAACGTCCTTGTAGCTGACAGCGACAGGGCTTTGCAGCAAATTGTATGTGATGTCCTGGAAAAAGACGGGTATACAGTAACTACAATGATCAGCGGGGAAGAGGTCCTGCTATTTTGCCGGGAACAGATCTTTGATATAGCAATTATCGACATTAACCTGTCCGGGGTAGACGGCTTGACACTGCTGCAGAAAATCAAGGAAACATCCGAAGAAACAGAGGTGATCATCACAACGAATTATGCTTCCCTGGATTCCGCTGTCAATGCACTCCGTTCAGGAGCATATGATTACCTTGCCAAACCCTTTGATGATGTGGAACTCATCTCCACAGTTGTGGGGCGTGCTGTAGAAAAAATCCAGATGAGCAGAGAAAACATGAAGCTTATCGAGGATCTGAAGAGGAGCAACGAGGAACTGGAAGGGATCAACAATACCCTGAGGGACCTTGCTATCCGTGATGGTCTGACCGGACTGTATAATCACCGCTATTTCCAGGAGTTTATGGCAATGGAGGTGGCCCGCTCACCGCGACACGACAGAAGCTTTTGCCTGATATTTATGGATGTTGATGATTTCAAACATTATAATGATACAAATGGTCATCTTGAAGGAGACAATCTGTTACGTTCTCTGGCAATGCTTCTCAATAACAGCTTTCGAAAGATGGATCTTGTTGCCCGTTATGGAGGTGAGGAGTTTGTTGTCCTGATGCCTGACACAGAAAAAGAGGATGCGATTCGTCTGGCAGAGGACATTCGTAAAAATATCGAAGAATATCCCTTCCGCTCTCGTGAGACACAACCTCGCGGGAAGGTAACCGTGAGCATCGGGGTTTCCTCGTATCCTGAACATGGAAATGAGCCGTTAACGCTCATAAGAAAAGCTGATGAGGCTCTCTATGAATCAAAGCGGAAGGGAAAGAACCAGGTCTGTATCTTCAATAACGAATAACAATTTCCCTCATTATATAAGAATTCTGATTCCTCAGTGATTTTACCGATATAATAATTAGAAAATCGTAAGTTACATCTGCTTCCCTGTTACAATAATGCAAGTAAGATATACTATAAAGATCCTTGTATCTGCATCAGCAGATTCCGTTTATTAACAATAGATCATGCTCATCTTTCTTTTTATAGTAATAATTTATAGTCTGGCCAATTTATACACATTCCTGAAACTGTCTTCAATTATTGATTATGGATTATTTTCGGACACCATGTTGGGACTGATTATTCTCTTTCTGACCTTGTCACCTGTCATGATTCCGATGTACAGCAACAGGGGTTCTGAAAAGGCAGTAAGATATTTTTCATATGCCGGATACCTGTGGCTGGCATTTCTGGTGCCCTTTTTTCCATTGACTGTTCTTTTTGATCTTTACAGTTTTGCTGTCCCATATCTTGCGAAGTTGTTAGACCGGGAAATTGCATCTCTCCTGGTTTCCAATAACACATCTATTCTTATTCCTTTTTTCATATCTCTTGCCATTAATGGATATGGTTATTATGAGGCCCAGGCCCTCAGGACAGAGAGACTCACCCTGAGGACATCAAAGCTTCCTGATAACAGAGACATTATCAGAGTGGCGCAGATTTCAGATCTGCATCTCGGTGCAATAGTCAGGGACAAAATGCTTGATAAGGTTATTAAGATAATTGAAAGAGAAAAGCCTGATATCATCGTTTCAACCGGGGACCTTGTTGATGGTGTTATAAGACACATGACCCGTCTTGGAGATAAACTGAAAGAGGTCGATGCAGGACTCGGGAAATTCGCAATAACCGGAAATCACGAATTATACGGCGGCATAAGACACACTACGCAATTTCTTAAAGATGCAGGATTCACTGTCCTCAGGGGAGAAGGAGTAACAATAGATAACATCATAAATATAGCCGGTATGGATTTTACCGGAGGCGAAGCGCACAAGTTTAGTAAAGAGTTACAGCAGAGACCTGAGCATGAAATATTGTCAGAACTTAACAGCACTCTTTTTACGATTCTGTTAAAGCACAGGTCTGATGTTGAAGAGAAAAGTCTTGGACTCTTTGACCTTCAGTTATCAGGACATACCCATAAGGGGCAGATATTTCCCATGAACCTTGCCACTACGTTTCTGTTTCAGCACCATTCGGGATTCACAAAACTGAAAGACCGCGCTGCAATTTATGTAAGCCGGGGCAGCGGCACTGCCGGACCTCCGATCCGGTTTCTTTCAACACCGGAAGTTACTATGATCCGGTTTCTTTCAACACCGGAAGTTACTATCATTGATATAATGCCTGCATGAAATATCACCGCACATCGTCTGTTATGCATCGATCGTCTTTGGATTTCAGACAACTAAATGATATAATTTTTCAAATAAGGTTTTAGCAGGAGGTAACTATGGAACTGCAAATAAATAAAGGTGTGATATCACTTATTCAGGGGGACATATCAAAACAGGACACAGAAGCGATCGTAAATGCTGCAAATAAGACGCTCAGGGGTGGGGGTGGAGTTGATGGCGCAATCCACAGGGCAGGGGGGAAGGCGATCCTTGAAGAATGTATTGAAATAGGTGGATGTGAGACAGGAGATGCAGTTATCACGACCGGCGGTAACCTGCCTTCTCCATATGTTATTCATACCGTAGGTCCTGTATACAGGGACGGAACAAAAGGCGAACCGGAATTGCTTGCAAGTGCTTATAGCAGCAGCCTTAAACTGGCTTCTGCCAATAACATTAAGAGTATCTCGTTCCCCTCGATCAGCACAGGCGCATACAGGTTCCCTCTGGCACAGGCAGCAGAGATAGCTCTTCAGACAGCTATCGATTATTTACGGAAACATGATGATATTGAACGTATCTGTTTTGTCCTGTTTGGTCAGGACGCCTTTGATGCATTTGAAAAGAAACTAAAGCAAATGATTCCTTGAATCCTTAAACCCTCGAATCCCTGGATCCTCTACATATATGACTGACAGCTTCAAACTCATCTCAAATTTCAAACCAAAGGGTGATCAGCCCGAAGCAATTGAAGCCCTCACAAAAGGGATAGAAAAAGACCATAAGCACCAGGTCCTGCTGGGTGTTACAGGTTCGGGGAAGACATTTACCATAGCCAATGTCATCGCGAATCTGAACAGGCCGGCACTGGTCATTGCCCATAACAAGACACTCGCAGCCCAGCTTTATGGTGAGTTCAAGGCGTTTTTTCCGGAAAATGCTGTTGAGTACTTTGTAAGTTATTACGATTATTACCAGCCCGAGGCCTATATACCTGCAAGCGATACCTATATTGACAAGGATGCGATGATTAATGAGGACATCGACAGGTTAAGACATGCAGCTACAAGGGCGGTGCTTGAGCGTAATGACACGATCATTGTTGCTTCTGTGTCCTGTATATATGGTATTGGTTCTCCTGAAGATTACCTTGGCATGCATCTTGTTCTTGAAGAGGGTATGGAAACAGACAGGGATCAGGTATTGCATAAACTGGTTGAGCTGCTTTATGACAGGAGTGAGGATTTCAGGAGGGGAAACTTTCGTGTCAGAGGAGATGTTGTTGAAGTCTATCCTTCATTTTCAGGTGACAATGCAGTGAGGATAGAATTCTTTGGTGATGATATTGACGGGTTATATGAATTTGATTCCCTCTCAGGAAAGACCATAAAAAGGCTGACAAAGGCGGCCATATATCCTAACAGCCACTGGATCACACCGAGGGACAGGATTGAAAGGGCCCTTAGCGCGATAAACAATGAACTTGGTGAGAGGCTGGAGTTTCTTCTTAAAGAGGGCAGGGAGATTGAAGCAAAACGGCTTGAGCAGAGGACACGTTTTGATATGGAGATGCTCAAGGAGTTCGGTTTCTGTCACGGAATAGAAAATTATTCCAGACATCTGACCGGCAGGGCCCCGGGAGAACCGGCCCACTGTCTCATAGATTACTTTCCTGATGACTATCTGATGATTATTGATGAATCTCATGCAATGGTCCCTCTGCGCTTGACAACCGGCCGCTGAAATTCAATGAATTTGAACACAGGATTAAACAGGTAATTTATATATCTGCCACGCCAGCTGAATATGAAATAAAAAAGTCGGGGCAGAGGATTATAGAACAGATAGTCAGACCGACAGGGCTTAAAGATCCAGAGATAGAACTCAGACCGGTATCAGGCCAGCTCGATGACCTCCTGGGAGAAATAAGGGAGAGGGCCTTACGAGAAGAGAGAATACTTGTTACAACCCTGACAAAAAAAATGGCCGAAGATATTACAGAATACTATTCAGAGCTTGGTGTGAAGGCAAGATATCTTCATTCTGATATTGATACGCTTGAGAGGATTGAGATACTGAGAGACCTCAGGCTTGGTACATTCGATGTGCTCATCGGTATTAATTTATTAAGAGAGGGGCTGGACCTGCCTGAGGTGTCGCTTGTTGCGATCCTGGATGCTGACAAGGAGGGTTTCCTGCGTTCGGGACGGTCCCTGATCCAGACTGCAGGCAGGGCTGCAAGGAACGTTAATGGAATAGTAATATTTTATGCTGATACGGTAACAGGATCAATGAAGACTGCAATGGATGAGACAAAAAGGCGCCGGGAAATCCAGGAGGATTATAATAGAAAACATAAAATTACTCCTCAGTCAGTGAGTAAAGAGATAACCAATATCCTGCAGTCAATCTATGAGGCAGACTACTGGACAGTTCCGGCTGTTGCAGAAGATCAGGCAGAGTATGGTGATGAAAAATCACTGAAAGATCTGGAAGCACAGATGAAAGAAGCCGCGGAGAAACTTGACTTTGAAATAGCAGCTGAGATCAGGGACAGGATTAAGGCAATAAGGGAAAGGAACCTGAAGGTCGGGATAAAACAATGATTAAATTAAAAATTTCAAATTACGAATTATAAATTTCATTAGTGGCTGCTGCATGTAATTATCATTCTGCAGGGACTATCTTTATCTCGTAAATTTCAGGCCATAGCTTGCCTGTCACAAACAGCCTGTCATTTTCTTTATCATACGCAATGCCATTCAGAGTCTTATAATTGTTGTCCCCTCCTGCCTGATGTACCAGCTTTTCCAGATTAATCCATCCCTCTACAATGCCGCTTTCAGCTTTAATAATAGCGATGCGGCCTGTCTTCCAGATATTTGCGTAGATTTTCCCCTGTATATATTCCAGTTCATTAATTCTGGTTACAGGGCTGTTATTGTCGGAAACTTTAACCCGTATGATCTCTTTAAAACTCCCGGGCTCGAGGAAATATAATGTATCAGATCCGTCGCTCATGATTAACGTATTTCCATCACTGGTAATCCCCCATCCCTCTGTGGAAAAGCTGAATGATTTCAGCAGTTGAAAGTCAGAGAGTTGATAAACAAACCCGACACCGGCACGCCATGTCAGTTGTATTATATTATCTTTATAAATGGTTATCCCTTCCCCAAAAAGGCTGGGGGGAAGCTTGTAAGTCATTATCGGTTCTTTGCTTTCAAGCCTGCGCTGTGTGAGTTCTGATTTGCCGTAACGTCCTGATCCTTCATATAACATTCCTTTATAAAAAGCCAGCCCCTGTGTAAAGGCCTTATCATCATGAGGGAATATGTTTACTATTTTATAGTCAAACAGGGGGGCACGGGAGATTTCATTTTCGTTATCAGAGCAAACCGGCTGAGAAAATATAAGAATGAGGAAGGTAAAAAATATGAAGAACCTGTTAAATTTATTCTTTGCAAGCGACATACAGGATTTTAACATTTATGAAATGCAGTTTATAAGTTATATCATTATGGTTACATGTAATTGTTTAAGATTCCGGATAGATCGTGAGACTGGCCCTGGATTCCAGCTTAAGAACCGCGGGAATGACATATCTTCAGTATAGGTAATTGATATGAAGCACTAAATGTGATTGATAGATAGCTTGTAAATAAAAAAAGGGAGACAGAAGTCTCCCCTTAATAATATGTAGTATTAGAAACTATTCTACCGGATAACCTTTTTCAGTCCAGCCCGGGTATCCATCTCTCAGCCAGTTCAGCTCAGTGTAACCGGCTTTTTTCAGCAGGACAATCGTCTTGTAGGACTTCCAGCACTTTACGCCATTGCAGTAAACAGCGATGGGTGTGCTTTTGTCCGCAGGAAATTTGCTCATTTTCATTTTGTCCATTGATGGATCGAAATCAACAGTTTTTGCACTTTTTTCCTTGTAAGGTGCGGATATTGAACCCGGGATATGTCCTTCAACATATTCACCTTTTTTCCTTGCATCAAATACCTTGACTGTGTCCTGGTTGTCCTTTACCCATTCAGCATTGACGACGTTAACGCCTTCAATAGAATCAGGGGTCATGATCTTTGCTGCCATTACCTGCCCTGCCAGAAGCAGCAGAGACATTGCAATAACTACTGATAATACTTTTTTCATTTTACTTTCCTCCCTGGTAGAAATTTATAAATCAGAACTTGTGGCCCCATAAATTAATATTTTCGTATGATTACGCAATGAGATTATTCAGCAGGAGTGTCAGGCTCTTGAGCCGGTCTCATATCATTGTTAATAGTGATTTCTCCTGCTTCCCGGTCCCTGATTATCTGAAATGATGAGGTCTGCGCCATTATATCCTGTGCAAGCAATGAAAGGTGTGTCACTGATTGTTTCATCTGCTCTGATAATTTAAAATTGTCATTTATAATATTGGAAATCTGTTCCATACTAGTACTTACCTCTTCAGAAGCGGCTGACTGTTCTTCTGTTGCCGTAGCTATGCTCTGTACAATATCCATAACCCTGTCGGAACTTTCCACTATCTGCTGCAGCGCTTCTCCAGCCTTTGAAGCATTCCGCACTGATTCTTCAGCCAGTTTCTTCCCTTTTACCATTGTGGCGATGGAGTCATCGCTTTCTCTCTGGATTATGCCCATTTTCCCGGATATCTCATCTGTTGCCGTTGCGGTCCTTTCCGCAAGTTTCTTAACTTCATTTGCAACAACCGCGAATCCTCTGCCGTGCTCTCCTGACCGGGCAGCTTCAATTGCGGCGTTCAAGGCGAGGAGATTAGTCTGGTTTGCAATATCCTGAATAACAGATACTATATTGCCGATATCCTGCAGATGCTGTCCCAGACCGCTTATCTTGTCTGAAGTATCTTCAACGTAAGAAGACAGTTTTGTAATACTTGATATAGACTGGTTAACAATCTCTTTTCCGGTTGTTGCTGAGTTAAAGGACTCTTTAGTGGCATCTGATGCATTCCCTGCATTTCTTGCCATATCAATGATTGTCTGTGACATTTCTGTTGAGGCCACAGCTACATGGCTGCCTTTTGTATGCTCTTCTTCAGCATCGTGGAACAGTTTGTCGGCCAGTTCTGATAGTCCTTCAGTGTTCTCTACCACTTTCTTCACAGAATATATGATAGTTCCAAAGGACATCTGTAAATTACTGATCATATTATTTAACTGGTCAGCCATATTCCCCATTTCATCTTCGGCATCGATCTGTATTGAATGGGTGAGGTCACCTTTTGCAACTTCTTCAGCTGCCTGAACGACTTTTCTTATGGGTTGGTTAATGGAGCGCATTATCAGGAACGCCAGTACGGCAAATAATCCTATACCTGCAACCGCAAGGACGAAAATGATTTTTACGAGCATGGAAGTGCTTTGCTGACTGTGCTCGTAATGGTCCTTGACATTGTTTTTTATCCGTTCGGACAGTGAATTGATGGATTTAAAGATAAGAGGTTTATGATCAAGATACTCATCATACAGGTCTTCAACTTCTTCAGGCTGGTTATCGAGATAGACCTTTTTAAGTTTTGCTGCAACAGTATGAAAGCCTTTATATCCCTTGTCAAAGGTTTCCAGTTCCTTGACTGCTTCAGCAGGTATGTTATAGCCCGTCATTTCAGAGTGTACTTCCTGTACCAATGTATCCAGTTTTATCACTGATTCTTTGAGATGATGTCCTGATCCTATTGCAGCCACTGCATCAGCCATGACACCAACCATTCTGTATTCCAGTTCCCTGAAAATGAGCTGTATATTCCTCAGGTTATCGAGGGGGATAACATCTTTAACATATATGTTCTGAAGTGTATTGGTCCCTTTTTTTGCGACCTTGACAGACCAGAACGCAAAGGCAGAAGATGCTATGATGCCGGTAATAATAACAATTAAAATTTTATGAGATATTTTCAGCTTCTTAAGAAACATGCGATTTTCCTTCCTGATTCCCCAATCTTAAAACTTCAGCTATCAATTGATACATCCACCCATTTTAATTAAGTTGATTTTCTTATCGGAATATTCCTTGAAAACTTTACAGGAAAGCAATTGATTATAATGATTATTTCCTGAAAATGCCTTTGGCTTGAAGGACTGATCGATCTGGCAGGGCTGGTTGAGTTTGAAACTCGCGCTGGGGGTTCAACCTCTGTTAAGCTTCTTAAGCAGGTGTGATGGAGTTATTCAGGTATAAACCCGTCATCTTCATCTCTGTAATTCCTTTTTCTTATCCAGAACCTCACAAATCCATATACCATGAACAGGGTTGCCAACACGAAAAGTATCTGATATATATGAGTGCTCAAATATGTAAGCCACGTAATATTCTTCTTTAAATAATTCTCCCAGTTCTTCTCAAGATCAATTAATGGAATGGATAATGCCATATGAACAGAAGATGCAATACCTTTTCCATCTCTGAGGTGGTTGAGAATATGCATGGTGCTTTCAGGGCCATATTTGTTCTCCATATATTCAACAAAGCTCTTACTTTGTTCATATGCAAGCAAAAGCGGTCTGTCTTCAGCCGGGAATCTCCTCTCCAGGGAATTCATTGGTAATAATCTTCCCGACAGGACTGCCTGTTTCATCAGATTTTTGTTTTCACCTATCATGATCTCTGCTATGCCGTCGCTGATATTCTGACAGACACCTTCATTAAGCCACCTTGGAAGGTCTCCCTTTCCAACATAATGATGAAGAAAGAGATGGCAGAGTTCATGTTTTAACGTTGTACGCAAGGAAAAGGGCCGGGTCTTCATTTTTGAATTATCAATAATGATGAGATTGTCTTTTGAGATCGCAACGGCAACCACAGGGCCGGAATTTATCATGCTCTGGAAAGAGCCTCTATCTTTTATGAGCCTGATTGTTGGCGTAAAGCTGATAACTGAATGAAATCTTTTTTCGATTTCAGATTTAATATCCGGATACATCTTCATGACCGTTTCAGCAACTTTTTGTAAGGGCTTTTCAAACTGTACGGTAACGAATTCGTTTTCAATAAATGTGATTTCTTCGGAAGCAATGCATAACACTGGCATAAAGATAATTAAAACTAATATGAATGTAATGTTTTTCACTATTGTCATTCCCGAGGTTCGTTGATCGGGAATCCAGAGTCCTTTTATTTATGGATTCCCGCTAAAAAACTGCGGGAATGACGATAAAAACTCAGTCTTTAATGCGATTCCCTGAAACATATCATGACTTGATCCAGTCAGACCTGATTTGCTTTCTGTGCCTGATATATTTTTCAGCAGCAAGCGCGGCCATGCTGCCAAAGGCCGCCGATAAAACCACCTGTCTGACCTCTGAGCATGACACGTCCCCTGCTGCATAAACGCCTGGAATGGAGGTCTCGGTTGTTCTGTGGGTCATGACGCACGACTTGTCGCTTAACGGGACCGATGAATAAAGGAAGTCCACGACAGGCTGTGTTCCGTGAAGATACACAAATACTCCATCCATGGACATCTCTCTTTCTTCTCCGGTTTCCAGGTCTTTGATCCTGATCATTGTGACATAATCATCACCTTCAACAGCAGCAAGCCGGTGATTTAATATTACTTCAATTTTCCCTGAATCAATGGCAGATTGATCATCTCCGGTCTTAATTTCTTTTGATGGGGCTATCAGATAAACTTTATCTGCAAAGCCGGTCAGCACATCGGCCTCTTTTACGGCTTCGTCAGAATTACCTATGACGCATACAGTCCGGTCTTTATAAAACGCAGCATCGCATATGGCACAGTAGCTTACCCCTTTACCAAGGAACTCCTCTTCTCCGGGTATGCCCGGCTTTCTCCCCATGGAACCGGTGGCAATAATAACCGTCTTACCTTTATAGTTCCTGTCCATACCGTGTACTTCCTTTATATCCTCATCCAGTTTTACTCCTACGACCTGCATTTCAACATATTCAGCACCGAATTTTTCAGCCTGTTTCCGGAACCTGTCCAGCAGCTCTTTGCCGGATATGGGCTCTATAAGACCGGGATAGTTCTCGATTTTGCCTGCATAGGCAAGTGCTCCGGCAGTCGGGGATTTATCAAGGACAATGGTATTAAGGTTAGCACGTGATGCATATTGGGCAGCGCTTAACCCGGCAGGCCCGCCACCGATAATAATTACGTCATACAGTTCTTCGCTCATATTTTCATTCATGGTTTGCCTCGTTGGGGTTAATCATTTACTCCTTTGCTTGTCATTCCCGCGGTCTGTTGAGCGGGAATCCAGAGTCTTTTCACTTATGGAGTTATTTTATCAGATCTTTAGGAAATCGTTTCATAGTGGTGGCATATTTGGTGTGGGATTAGAAAAAATTCAAACCTTCACATGCAGCATGGGCAGGCCGAGGCGCTGGCGTTTATTTTCCCCCTGAAAAAGTGATCTCCTTCTTGCTGCAATGTCTCCCCTTGCTCCTTCATGCTGCATCTGCAGTTTTGTGGGAAGGCTTGCGGCATGCTGGACCGTATGCTTGCCGTACTTTGCTGACAGCTCATCAACGGTATGA
>CALZMZ010000072.1 GCA_945788685.1 Thermodesulfovibrionia bacterium
GGCATAGAGAGACCATGTAAACAGGGGCAGCCGGAACCACTTCATACCCGGGGCCCTGAGCCGGTGTATGGTAGTAACAAAGTTCAGCCCGGTCAGGATAGATGAAAACCCGACCACAAATGCTGCTAACGCTGCAACAGAAACATTGGTCGTTGTTTTTATGCTGTAGGGCGGATAAAATGTCCAGCCTGTATCAGGCGGACCGCCCGGGAGTATGAGAGTGGTAAGGGCAATAATACCTGCAGTAATATACAGCCACCAGGAAAACAGGTTAAGTCGTGGAAACGCAACGTCTTTAGCCCCTATCTGCAGGGGCAGGAAAAAATTACCAAATGATGCGGTGAGGCCCGGAATGATAAATAAGAAGATCATGATGATGCCATGCAGCGTAAAAAGGGAATTGTATGTTGCAGCATCAACTATTGTTTTGCCAGGTGCAATGAGCTCAAAGCGCATAAGGAGACCCAGTGTTACACCGATACCGAAAAAAACAAGAATTGATGTCAGATACAGCAGTCCTATTCTTTTGTGGTCTGTTGACAGGATCCAGGAAAGAATGCCCGGGTGTTTGTCGTCCTGTTTGTAAAAACTGTCTGTAATACCAGTATCTGAATTATCCATGTGTCCTAACCTGGTAGTTTTAAAATGAGTTCGTTTGTATGATTATAGCAGAAGTTGCTGGGGTTTGATGCATCAATGCTGTTCCGGTGTGAAGCTTATGCTTTTGGGATTCATGAACTGCAGGAGATAATCCGGTCCGCCTGCCTTTGAACCGACACCGGACATACCGAACCCGCCAAACGGCTGTCTTCCCACCATGGCGCCTGTGATCTTCCTGTTAATGTATACGTTCCCTGACCTCAATTCATTTTTTACCTTATTGATATTGGACGGACTCCTTGAATACAGTCCGCCTGTTAATGCATAGATGGTATTATTTGCAACAGATAAGGCCTCATCGATATCCTTAACATTCATTACGCTGAGCACAGGGCCGAATATTTCATCCTGTGCTATTTTGGAGTCAGGTGAAACATCATTGAATATCACAGGCCCGCAGAAATAGCCTTCATCTTCAACCTGTCTTAACAGGAGCGTCTGTTCATTGCTTTTACCAGATTCAATATAATGATTAATCTTGTCCAGTGCCGCATTATCAACGACCGGCCCCATAAAACTGGCCGGATCTTCAGGAGGGCCGATCCTTATGCTTTCCATCGCTTCTTTTAATCTTTCACAAAACCGGCTGTACATGTCACCGACTACGATCACCCTTGAACAGGCAGAACATTTCTGTCCCTGAAACCCAAGTGCAGATCCCACCACCCCCTTAATGGCCTCATCAATATCAGCTGTTTCATCAACAATAATAGCGTTTTTCCCGCCCATTTCTGCTATCACCTTTTTTACATTTCTTTGCCCGGACCGCACCTCACCCGCATGACTGACGATTCCTAATCCCACCTCCTTTGATCCGGTAAACGCAATAAAGTCTGTATCCGGATGACTGACAAGATGCTCACCGACCTCATCTCCCGGACCCGGCAGAAACTGCAATACTCCCGGAGGCAATCCAGAACGCCTGAATATCTCCATTATTTTATATCCTGAAACAGGAGACAAACCCGAGGGCTTAAACAGTACACAATTGCCGGCTACAATCCCTGCCGCTATCATGCCCGTTGGGATGGCAATCGGAAAGTTCCACGGAGAAATGACTACACCAATGCCCCTTGGCTCATAACAGTACTCATTATACTCGCCAGGATATGTTCCAAGATGACGGGGAGTTCCGAGTCTCATCATCTCCTGACCATAATATTCAAGAAAGTCTATTGCCTCTGCTATGTCAGCATCAGCTTCCGGCCATGTCTTGCCAACCTCAAACACTTCAAGCGCTGACAGATCCAATCTGTTTTTCCTCATTTCATCAGCTGCCCTGAACAAAAACCCGGCGCGCTCCTCAGCCGGGGTCTTCCTCCAGGCATCCTGTGCTGATCGGGCCTGTTCAAGGGCCTGTTGTGCAATTTCCTTTGTTGCCGAACACACTGACCCTATAATCTCATCAGGCCTGGCCGGATTTTTTGATACTATCATATTATCGGTCCGCAGCTCTTTACCTCCTACATATAAAGGATACGTATCGCCAAAATTCTTTTTTACATTCATTAACGCCTTTTGCATTTCCTGCCTGTTTTCAGCTTTTGAAAAATCTGTGAAAGGCTCGTTTCTGAAAGTATCGCTGTCATCAGTTGCTTCATCCTGTTTGTCATTTACTGCCTCAGGAGCCTGAATCAGTTCATCGACTGTCATATTTTCAACAAATGATTTTCTTAAAAAAGACTCATTGGATATGTTCTCAAGGAGTCTTCGTACCAGATATGCCATGCCCGGAATTAATTCGCCGACTGCCGCATACACCCTCACCCGGTGGCCCATTTTCTTCAGGGCTGCCCTTATCGGTTCAGCCATGCCATACAGCACCTGAAACTCATATGCGTTTTTCGGAAGGTCCAGAGAATCAGCGTGTGCGATCGCATTGCTGATACTCCTGATATTATGTGTAGCAAGGGCAGGCCTGATGTATTCCGTATTATCCAGCAGGACCTTTGTGAGTTCTTCAAAGCTCAGGTCTGTTTCTGCCTTGTTTGTAAATACAGGAAGAGGCCATCCCCGGTCTTTACTAACGACTGTTTCATAGTCCCAGTAAGCACCTTTCACCAGACGGACTGATATCCGGGTCCTGTTCTTTTTTGTCCATGCAATAAGATCATCAACATCTTTTTTTGTTTCATGTAAATAAGTCTGCAATGCAATCCCTGCATGCTGATAGTCCTTATACTCCTCTGCGATACTCTTAAATACCGCTATGGTAAGGTCCTTAATATGGTAATGCTCCATGTCCAGTGTTATGGAGGCCCCGGATGCCTGTGCCCTGTCAAACACCGGACGCAGGCCTTTCTTGACCTCTTCTATGGAACCATCCCAGTCGATCGGATCAAGCTGAGAATAAAGAGAGGAAACCTTAATGGAGATATTTTGTCTCGGAATAGGACCGTTGTGGTCCAGATCCAGCACAGGGACCTGCTCCCAGGTTGATACTTCCTTTTCGAGACAATTCAGGAGTTTTAAATATCTTGCAGTGTATTCGCCGGCTTCTCTTTCACTGAGGACAACTTCACCTAAAAGATCAACTGCCACTGCATACCCTTCATTTCTCAGTGTATGAAGAACCGGCATCGCAGCTTCAGGGTCTTTGCCTGCAATAAACTGTTTTGCAAGCGCTTCTACGTTGGAACGTATCACCCTGCCCGCGATTTTCGGGAGCAGCCCTTTTTCAGAAAGGCCCTTTACTCCCCATTTCATGATCATCGGCGTTATTTCTTCATCTGCAAAGTATTCCTTCAGCAGTCTTACAACCAGGGCATCTGATTGCAATGAAGGCAGGAGATCAATAAACCTCAGGAGCTGGACCTTGAAATTATCATCCCGCATGGCCCACTCCATAAGTTCTCCTGTCCACTTCTTTTTGTCAAAAACAGACGGGACATCTCCTTTGACCGAGGAAAATATCCCGGCCCCTATGTTCTTAATCTTATCTTCTAACACTTATTAGTCCCTTATAAAAGTGGTTCAGCTCAATGTATTAAAAAGTATATCAGGAGGTTATGAAAAAATCGAAATTATTCAGCAGCTATATGATAAAATTTAAGCTCATGGTTAAAAAAGCGAGTAATATTTAATAAAATGATATACATCTTTGTAATACCACTGTTCGAAAACTGACTACGTCTTACATGTCTGACTGGACACCGGGGGTTTTAAAAGTCTCCCCTTTACAAGGGGAGATTTAGAGGGGTAGTGGTCACTATAAAATGGAAATAAAGGTTAATAAGGAATATATTGAACCATTACCTCCCCTGGCCCCTCCTTATAAAGGAGGGGAGATAGAGTGGATAAAAAATCACGCAATATGAAAGATTATATGAGGTGCTTATGATTTCTGAGAAGGTCATATTAGCCGGACATATCATAGACTCTCTGACGCTGCCTAAAGTACTCGATGAGATAACAGAACTGGGAGGAGATTTTGCCATTGAAGAAATCAAGATCGGCAGGACCAGACAAAACCCCTCAAAAGCCCTGATAGAAGTTACTGCTCCATCCCACGAAGTCTTAAAACGTATCATGATGCGTATAAAGAGACAGGGGGCTGAGATAGAGAAGCCGCAAGAAGTTGTGCTTGTCAGGGCCACACGTAACGGGATTCTGCCTGATAATTTTTATTCCACTACAAATTTACAAACAGATATAATGATCGGCAAAAGGTGGTTAACCGTTCGCAATCCTGAAATGGACTGTGCCATAGTTGTTGACGTGAAAAACAGGAGGGCCGGAACAGTGCCCATGGCTGATATCAGAAAAGGTGATCTTATTGTTGTGGGAGATGAAGGGATTCGTGTTATACCTCATACGCAGCAAAAAGAAAGTGAAGAGTTTCAGTTTATGAGAAGCAGGGTTTCTCCTGAAAAACCCAAGGAGACCGTCATTCAGGAAATAGCATCCCAGATGAAACAGTCAAGGCAGAAAGGTAAAAAGATACTGCTCGTTGGCGGTCCGGCCATTGTGCATACAGATGCAGGTGTGTATCTGGAGAAATTAATGAAAAAAGGATATATAAACCTCCTGTTTGCCGGAAACGCACTGGCAGTTCATGATATCGAGTATGCCCTGTATAAAACGTCTCTTGGCATTTATCTTAACCGTGGTCAGAGTGCTGAAGGAGGCCATGGCCACCACGTACGTGCCATTAATACGATCCGTAAGGCCGGGGGAATCCGTAAAGCAGTGAACAAAGGTATTTTAAAGAGCGGTGTAATGTTTACATGTGTGAAAAAGAAAATTCCTTTTATCCTTGCAGGATCGATCCGTGATGACGGACCTCTTCCTGAAGTCATTACTGATGCAATAGAGGCACAGCAGGCGATGCGTAATCGATTAAAGGGCGTTGGTTTTGTTTTAATGATCGCAACCACATTACACTCTATTGCGGTCGGCAATCTTCTTCCGGCATCGGTGAAGGTCGTGTGTGTAGATATAAACCCTTCAGTCGTTACCAAACTTATAGACAGAGGCAGCTTTCAGGCCGCAGGAGTTGTCACAGATGCCGAGCTTTTCCTGCGTGAACTCTCCCGTATGCTGGTTACATCAAAAGACTGAACTGATGAACAAACAAAAAGTAACGCTCCTGATGTGTCCGCCGGACCAATATGCGATCCGGTATGTTATCAACCCCTGGATGCAGCTCTCCCGGCAAAGTGATCCTGTCAGGGCAGACCGTCAGTGGAAAAAACTGTTTGATATTCTCAAAGGATTAAACTGTGATATAGAACTGATTAAGCCTGTTAAGGGACTTCCTGATATGGTATTTACGGCAAATGCAGGCCTGCCAGTGGACAACAGGGTTTTTCTTTCCCGGTTTCGGCATAAAGAGAGGGAAGCAGAGGCAAAACATTTCAGAAAATGGTTTGAGAAACAGGGAATTAATGTAATAAACATGCCGCCCGAAATTTTTTTTGAAGGAGCAGGTGATGCCCTTTTTGTCGGGAACACCCTTTTTGCAGCTTACCGCTTCAGATCAGACATCAGGGCACACACCCTCATTGCAGAAACTCTGGGGATACAGGTCCTTTCTCTGGAGCTTACCAAAAAAAGATTTTACCATCTGGATACATGCTTCGCGCCTCTCTCATCAACATCCGTACTGTATTACCCCCCTGCCTTTGACCAATACGGACAGAAAGTAATAGAAGAAAATATTCCTGATCCCATTCCGGTCCCCCGAAACGAAGCCAGCAGATTTGTCTGCAATGCCATAGTCATTGGCAAAGATGTCATCATACACCAGCGCTGCCCTGATACAGTAAAACTGCTGACCGACCGTGGATATCGTGTTCATGAAACCAATTTCTCGGAATTTATTAAATCCGGGGGAAGCGCTAAATGTCTGACGCTCAGGATATATGATTGATGTACCACCTGCATTTGCCTCGTTGAGCTGTCCCGGCGGGGCAGGGAGCTTCTGGTATCAGCACGAAATTTGAAGAAGTAAAAAAACAGCAGCCTGAAAATACTACATGGTTTTTCTGAGGCCATACTCTATGTCAACCTGTCCATAATCCACATTTAAGTTTTTCTGTCAATAATCCGATACCTAGGGTAATCAGCAAAGCGAATCAAGCATAGTATATATGCCTGGAATGACATTATGGTAATGGAAATGAGATGGAACGGAGCATGAAATTAATAAGACCAAAAATTAATATTGGGACCAAAACCCTTATTGCCTTTACGCTTGTCTTCTGGATACCTGTTATTGCTCTTACAGTCGGACTGTATCATTCATTCAGCAGCAGTATGTTCAAAGAAGAACTTAAAACTGTTAAGACCACCCTTCGTGGGGCACGAGTAATATACGAGGAGAGGACAAGGGCCCTGCAGTCAACCCTGAAGCATATTACCAACATGAACGATATAAAAACAAATTTCGGTCAGAAAAGCATATTTGATATTGAACAGGTCCTCATAGATATCGGAAAAGAAAATAATCATGTTGATTTACTCATGGCGGTAGATGAAAATCAGAAAGTAATCGGCAGGAGAAACAGCCGTAACAGTGACATCATCATCCTGGGTGACGCCCTCTCACGGGCGCTTATGACGGGCGAGACAATATACACAACCGAACTTATCAGCCGTGAAATGGTTGCCATGGAAGACGAAAGCCTGGCCAACAGGATCAAGGATATCGGCATAGGGCAGTTCGTGATCTCTCCTGTCCGCTCTGAAGATAAGATTTCAGGAGCGATAATAGCAGGGATATTACTGACAGGGGAGTCATGGCTCGGAAACAGTATTCATCAACAGTTTGGCTCTGAGCTTGCACTCTTTGCCGGTGAGACCTTTGAATCTTTTTATCTTCACACAACAGCCTCTCTCCCACGCGCTACATGGGTCATAGGACAGAAAATGCCTGACTGGCTGAGTGATCAGATCTCTCT
The DNA here is from genome assembly GCA_945788685.1 of Thermodesulfovibrionia bacterium. GTDB lineage: Bacteria > Nitrospirota > Thermodesulfovibrionia > UBA6902 > UBA6902 > CALZJD01. Next base: position 7,062 of record CALZMZ010000072.1, read on the forward strand.
GGGCAAGTCGTTCTACGGCATACACGATCTGGATGATAAACGTCATATTGTCGCTTTTGAGACGATTATGGACAGCAGGCAGCGGGTAATAGGGGCCATTGGAATAAGCAAAGAGACGCATGACACGACAACAGCCATAAATAAATCAATCAGCAATGTTCTGCTGATTGTCGCGCCCGGTGCACTCCTGCTCGCCTTTTTCATTACAGCAATCATTTACCGCGATATCACAAGGCCGCTGAATTTCATTACCGGTGCAATGAAGGACTTTGAAAAAGGGAGCAAGGATATTGCCATTAATCTTAAGACGGGAGATGAGTTTGAGCAGCTGGGAAAAGGTTTCAATGCCATGGCAAAAAGTGCGACAAAAAGGGAAGAAAGGATAAAGAAGCATTATCAGGTTGCAAAGCTTCTTATGTCTACAATTGATATATCCGAACTCTCAGATAAAATCCTGAACGTGGTAATGGATGTTACAGAGTCTCAGCTCGGCATCCTTTATTTCTGCGACGACGAGGAACTGCGTCTCAAGCCTCTTGTTCAGCATGGATGCAGTACAGACCTGCCTGAATTAGGTATGAACGAGGGGCTTCCCGGGCATTCCCTCCGTGACAGAAAGTGTATCATTATCGCACCGGGGGAAGCAGATCATAATCTGGATATAGAAATGGGATATACCAGATTGAGGCCGGCTGAAGTAGCATATATTCCTCTTGTTTTCAAGGATATTAACATCGGGTCCCTTGTTATAGGGCGGATTTCAAAATTTACTGATGATGAAAAAGAACAATTTACCTATCTCGGAAACCAGATTTCAGTTGCCCTTGATAACACGATCGTACATCGCAGGGTCCAGGAACTGTCTATCTCTGATCCACTTACAGGTCTTTATAACAGGCGCTACCTTACCACGCGCCTCGCAGAAGAATGGTCAAGATGTGTCAGGCAACAGGAACCTCTGAGCATTATTCTCGGTGACATCGATAATTTCAAGACCATTAATGATACATATGGACATAGCAGGGGAGATGAAGTCTTGAAGAAATTGGGGAATATTCTTGAACAGATCACCCGGAAAGAGAATGTTGCCGCACGATACGGAGGAGATGAGTTTGTTGCTGTCTATACAAACATGGGAAGCGCTGATGCAGCAATAAAAGCCGAAGCAATACGAAGTGCATTTGAACAGTGCACCTTCTCATGGGCTGATAGAAAAATAACCGTAAGCATAGGCGTCGTTTCCTATCCGGAGATCAAGGTGGAAAGCGCAGAGGAGTTGATCCAGCAGGCTGACAAGGCGATGTACAAGGCCAAAAGGGAAGGTGAGAACAGGATCGTCGTAAACATTATCTAGCAGTCTCCCGGGACTCCCCTCCCTGATGATTGACCCTCCCTGTTGTTAATCCAGCAGTGAATTTACAAAATCCCAGTTAATCAGATGTTCTATAAAGGCACTTAAATAGTCGGGCCGCCTGTTCTGATAATCAAGGTAGTATGCATGCTCCCATACGTCTACGGTCAACAGAGGTGTCAGACCATGAGCAAGCGGGGTATCGGCATTGGCAGTCTTCATGATCTCCAGCCGTCCCTCTTTCAGTACCAGCCATGCCCAGCCGCTTCCGAACTGTGTAATGCCGGCATCCTTTAACTGCTCGGAGAATTTATCAAAACCGCCGAGATCAGCACTGATTTTTTCTGCTATGGCACCTGATGGAGCGCCGCCGCCGCCGGGTTTAATGCATTGCCAGTAAAAGGAGTGGTTCCAGACCTGGGCGGCATTATTAAAAACCGCTGTCATTGAACTGTCATTTACGGCCTTCTTTATTATTGTCTCCAGGTCTTTACCTGCCAGGTCCGTACCTTCAATGAGTGAATTGGTCTTTTCCACGTAGGTCTTATGATGTTTTCCATAATGAAATTCAAGCGTCTGTTCACTGATGTGGGGTGCAAGAGCATCCTTTTTAAAGGGTAATTCAGATAATGTAATAGTCATAATTCCTCCTTCATGTTTTGCCGGATAACCTTCCTTTGTAATTGGTAATGAATGGCACGTCAGTACCGGGATTCCTATTACCGATACTTCTCCCTTATTACTGTTAATTCAAATTATAACAGGAATAAAGGATAGGGCAAGTTTTTTTTTGACTTTCCTGAAATTCGCGGGATCAGTATGAAAAAACAATTGCGAAAAAACTTTACCGATACCATTGATTAATTCCAGAATTGCATCAGAACGAAAATGGATTTGGCATTTTCAAATCTCTTTTGTTAGTATTCATTAACAACATAGTACAAAATAACTTAATAGTTGTTCAAGGGTAGTTCAAGATTGTTATAAAAAGTAGATAAAGACTTTCAACCATTATTGAACTACATTGAACAACTCGGTTGCAAGCAGCCATTGGAACGAAATCCAGAATGAATAAGAAAAAAATAGTGGAAGAGCGCATCAAAGAATCAGTCACTGATGGAAAAATAACCTGCTTGGGACTAAGGAAAATCGCGGAAGAAGCTGATACGTCTTATAAAATGGCAGGAATAATAGCAGACAGACTCAAAATAAAAATTGTAAAATGCGAGCTGGGTTGTTTTTAAATTTCAAATGTCCAAGCTCACGTGTCAAAAAATGAATAATACCAAATTCCAAGCTCGACCACACTATGTTTGAAATTTGGAGTTTGTGATTTATTTGTTATTTGCTGTTTGGTTCCTGGGATTTATTATCTGATAATCCTCTCCGGATGTGTATAGATATTTAACCTTTTCCCTCTCATAAATCCAACCATTGTAATGCCGCGCTTTTCAGCTATGTTTATGGCCAGGGCAGTAGGGGCCGCACGACTGACAACTATGGGAATCCCCCACCTGGAGCACTTGGTGGCCATTTCTGATGAAAGCCTTCCGCTTACAAGTATAATCTTGTCTTTTAATGAGATTTCTTCAAGAAAGCAGTAACCAATGACCTTGTCAACAGCATTATGTCTCCCGATATCTTCTCCAACAACAAGGATGTGTTTACCGTCTGATACAGCAGCGCTGTGAATGCACCCGGTCATGTTATACAGGTCAGACCTTTTCTGGAAAGCATGGAACAGTTCTCTCAGTGCATCCTTTTCGATTGTTGTTCCTTTATCGATTGTTTCACTATCTTCAGACGTATCAAATGTTATGCCGCCAACACAGCCTGATGTCCTGGCGCTTCCTTCAAGAGACACCTCTCCCTCTGCAGGTATATCAACAAGAATGTCTTCTTCATACTGAATGCTCATCCTGTCGGCACACCAGCTGCCCCTGATTATCCGTTCAGTCATAAAGAGACCGGCAACAAGCTCCCTGACCATAATCGGGCTGCAGTATAAACTCAGTACATCCCTGCCGTTTACCGAAATCCTGATTTTCTTTTCTTCAGCAACAGCGTCTTCAACAGTGTTGTTGTGGGACTCGGTAATTTTTACTATTTTTTTGTTTGTGAAGCCTTTCATAATAAAAAAAAGGGGCCAAGGATTCCAGGATTCGAGGGGACAAGGGTAAACATATTTAACATGATCTTTAATATATGATATGAATTTTTCTCAGAGAATACAAATGCTAAGAAAAGATCTTTGTTTTTTCACTCGTATCCTTGGACCCTGGAACCCTCGTACCCTTATTGTTCATATATTATTTTCCCCATATCCTTCACATCATATCCCCCAAGTGAGAGCACTGTGTCCCTGAACTCATCATCAGAAGTAATAATGTTAAAAAACGACTGTATCATTGGTCTTTCTAAATCCTCACTTCTTATGACCAGGTCATAGCGTTCATTTGCAACAGGAATAAACTCAAGATCAAGAGCGATTGCAGCGGTAAGGATCGCCATGCCCGTGTCAGCGGCCCCTGATGCCACTGCAGAAGCAACACCCATATGAGTAAATTCTTCCTTGTCATACCCTTCTACAATCTTAGTATTAATCCCGCTTTCCTTCAGGCACTTGTCAGTCAGCAGCCTCGTGCCTGAACCTGGCTGTCTGTTTATAAAAACAACATCATCCCGCACAAGGTCATTAACTGAATGAATATTCTTCGGGTTCCCTTTTTGTACAAGCAGCCCCTGCTTCCTG
>CALZMZ010000073.1 GCA_945788685.1 Thermodesulfovibrionia bacterium
CAAAAGAAAATTAATTAAGGCGAGGAGACGGGAAGAAAGGTCATAGGTGATAGGTTATGGAAAAAACCACCATAACCTATTACCCATCACCCATTACCTGCTATTTAACATCCCTTCAAGCCTGGCAACTCTTTCCTCCATCGGAGGGTGTGTACTGAAAAGTTTCATCATGCTTTTGCCTGAGAGCGGGCTTACAATAAACATGTGAGCTGTTGCCGGCTCTGCATTCATCGGTACTTTTTGAGATGCCATTTGAAGTTTTTTAAGGGCACTGGCAAGGTGCCGGGGATTGCCGGAGATTCCTGCACCACCGGAGTCAGCCGCATATTCTCTTGATCTGGAAATTGCCATCTGAATGAGCATTGCAGCAATAGGAGCAACGATCATCATCACGATTGCAACAAGGGGATTACCGTCATCGTCATCACGGCCTCCAAATATCATTGCCCACTGGGCCATGTGCGCCATGTAACTGATGGCCGCTGCAACTGTAGCTGCTACTGTACCGATCAGGATATCACGATGCTTGATATGTGACAGTTCATGTCCAATAACACCTTCAAGCTCTTCCCTGTTAAGGATATTCATAATGCCTGTTGTAACTGCAACTGCAGCATGAGACGGGTTTCTGCCTGTTGCAAATGCGTTTGGCTGGTCCTGGTTCATAACATAAACCTTTGGCATGGGCAGTTCTGCTCTCTGCGAAAGTCTTCTGACCATTGCATGCAATTCAGGTGCTTCAGACTCACTCACCTCCTGGGCCTTATACATTTTCAGCACTAATTTGTCACTGAACCAGTAACTGAAACCATTCATCGCAAGTGCAATTATCAGGGCAATGGTCATGCCTGACTGCCCGCCAAATGCAGCACCGGCCCATACCAGTACAAGGGTAAGACCCACCATGAGGCTCGCTGTTTTCAATGTATTCATAATAAATTACCTCCGGTATTCATATAGCTGAAATTATTTTACTAACGATTAATTTTAAATGCAATGTTGTGAAAAAAGTATGAATTATTTCGGTTTTTTAATGATTTCAGCATGTTGCATTCCAGAATGGCCGGCTCAAGTTAAGACGTATAAATGAAATGCCGATAACATAAACAGGAGGCGGTATTCATATGGCGAAGACGAGAGGAGGAAGCGAGATGGACCATGATTATGGGAAATGCAATATATGTAATGAGGTTTATACAACGGCTAATGTAGAGGTTGCCGAGGATATTATTATATTTGTCTGCTCTGACTGTATTGATAAAGCAAAAGAAAATTTTATATGGCTTTGTCTTAGCTGCGGCAAGACGTACATAAGGCCAAAAGACCTTGTCATTAATAAAATTAAGGACCATGAATTGAAGCGGGCCTATATGCTGTGTGAAGATATGCAGATTATCCAGGGGATAGACATGTGCATATCATGCAGTCCTGAGCGTATTATTGATTATATGGAACTGCATCATAATGCTATGGAGTGCTGATTTATCAATGTCGTAAATTGTTTGTAACATAACCAAGCAAATTACAACTTCCTCAATACGAAATGAGTTTTTTAGTTCATACTCAATAAGTGCATAAGTCATTACGAAAATCCTTTTGACAGTCGTAGCGACTTTCGCGAAGCCGGAGCGGCCCTAAGCGGAGACTCGCACCGGAACTTGCATCGAGAATCCAGTTTTTTCAATAACTTCTAATCGAAGAGACTCATCGTGTTGAGTCGCTCCGAGATGCCAGATTACTCACTTCAGGCATGACCGGGCAAAATAGCACCAATTTCAAAGCAGATCAATATTCAGGTAAATTAAAGGATTAATTCTTCTTGACATAAGTTGACTACTATGGTAGTTAATATGGCATGGAAAAAAAGGCAATTGTCTATTTAACGCACCTTGGATTATCCGAATATGAGGCCAGGGCCTATACTGCGCTTTTAAGTGAAAATCCCTTAACTGCCTATGAAATCGCTAAAAAATCAGGCATCCCGAGTTCAAAGATATATGAGGTCATAAGAAAGCTGGAAAACAGGTCTATGGTGCAGTCCATTCATGGAGAGCGGTCAAAAGGTTTTATTCCGGTGCCCCCCGAGGAGTTTATTAATAATTACAAGTCTGATATGGAGGAAAATCTCCAGACTTTGAATAATGAACTGTCTGATCTTAAAACCGGAATAGACACAAGTTATACATGGCATATAAAAGAATATGAGGGACTTCTGCTTAAAGCCCGCAGAATGATTAATACTTCGGAGACAAGTCTTCTTATGCAATTATGGCCGGAAGAAATGAGTGCTCTTTATGAAGCTATTGAAAATGCAGAAGCAAGAGGTGTAAAGGTAGCGATCATACATTACGGAGCGACCAATTTAAAGGTTGGTCAAATCTATAAGCATCCGATAGAAGGTTCTATATTTTCAGAAGATAATTCCAGGGGATTTGCTCTGGTTGCAGATTCAAAAGAAGCCCTGCTCGGCAAGGTGTCTGACAATAATCTGGATATGATATGGAGCATGAATGAGGGATTTGTATTGATGGCAGAAGATTATATTCGGCATGATATATATTTTATAAAGACCGCAAGAAGGTTTGCTCCTCTGCTAAAAGCGAGGTTTGGTGACAATTTTGAGAAGCTGAGAGATGTCTACAGTGATGATATTCCCTTGTAAGTGTAGATGTATTGGTGTAGATATATAGTATAATTCTGTCTTGTGAAAATAATATGTCTCGGATATAATTGATATCTGTTCAATGAGCGACATATCAAAAAATAAAAAAGTTACCGTTGTCGGTGCAGGCAATGTTGGGGCGACTACTGCCCAGTTGATCGCAGAAAAGGGCCTTGCCGACGTAGTCCTCATTGATATTATTGAAGGCATCCCACAGGGTAAGGCCCTTGACATGTTTGAAGCCTGTCCGCTATGGCATTCATCATCACGTGTTGCCGGGACCAATAATTATGATGATACAGCAGGTTCTGATGTGGTTGTTATTACTGCCGGACTTGCAAGAAAACCGGGGATGAGCAGGGACGGCCTTCTCAAGGCAAACGCCGATATTGTAAAGAAGGTCGCGGAACATATACGCAGCACATCTCCTGAAGCAATTGTTATAGTGGTGTCCAACCCGATGGATGCAATGGCACATGTTGCTCAGAAAGTAACAGGTTTTCCGCATAACAGGGTTATCGGCATGGGAGGGGTACTGGACACTTCCCGCATGAGGAGTTTTATATCCCTTGAAACAGGAGTCCCGCCAAAAAAAATCAAGGCAATGGTACTGGGCGGACACGGTGATCTTATGGTCCCGGTTTATCGGTTAACAACTGTAGACGGGAAAAACATAGCAGAAGTGCTTTCTGATGATAAAATCCAGGCAATTGTTGAAAGGACCAAGAGCGGGGGAGCTGAGATTGTAAGCCATTTAAAAACAGGCAGCGCTTATTATGCGCCGGCTGCATCCACGGTGGAAATGATCGAGAGTATTTTTGGTATTAAAGATGAAGCACTTCCCTCCTCTGTATTGCTTAATGGAGAGTATGGAATAAGCGGAGTATATGTAGGTGTTCCTGTTGAACTTGGTCCACATGGTCTGGAAAAAATAATTGAGCTTGAATTATCAGAAGAGGATATTAAGGCGCTTCATACATCAGCAGACGCGGTCAGGGAGCTGGTGGACAAGCTGGAAATATGATCTGTTAAAATTCCAACACAAAATGAACAATTCTTTTTTGTACGTGCTATCAAGCTACATCTGACTTTACTATAAATCCGAAAAAAGCAGATATTGCTCAACAAATAATTAACTCGATAAGATATTAAAAAAATGCTCAGAGTCTTGAATAAAAAAGTGCACACTCAGGCTGGTTAGTATTGCCTTTAAGGTATCGAACATTATTTGTTTCACAACACCTGCTTTTTTCTCATGCTATTTTAAACATATTATTTATCGAACAACAGGAGAAATATTATGGACAATAAGGACCGTGAACAGACGCTTGTACTTATCAAACCGGATGCTCTAAAAAATTCATTGACAGGGTATGTGCTTTCTCAACTTTCAGAGTTTCACACAGGCCTGCGTTTTGCAGCGACCAGAATCGTCCATGTAAGTAAAATGCTGGCTGAGGAACACTATGATGAGCACAGGGGGAAAATTTTTTACCCTTCTCTTCTTGAATACATAATGGGGCGTTTACATTATCCTGATGATCCTGACCATATAGCCCGTGATGAAAAACCGGGATGTGTCCGTTCACTGGGCACAGTGGTCCCGTTAAAAGATGCTGAAGGAAATGTTATCGGAGAGCGCATGGACAATCTGATTCATGCGTCTGCATCCGATGATGAAGCAGAAAGGGAAATAAAACTCTGGTTTAAGCCCAATGATATCCCTCCATCAATGCATTCCTATCCTGTTGAAGTATGTGAAAGTTATTTCTATGTGAAAGACGGCAGGCTAATAACAGATTATGAGGCCGGGAGTGTATGTTTTCTATCTCCGGGTAAAATTGTATGGACATCTGATATTGAAACGCTTCGTCTTCTCGCAAAGGATCAACAGACATCCAGCAGCTTGGAGACAGTTGTTGCCAAATATCTGATCAACAGGGAACAGGAGAATTCATAACAGGATCAGGAGCTTTTAATGGATTACAAAATAAATAAGATAACAATAAAAGATGAGTTTAAGATATGTCCTGAATGCAGTTACAAAGACGGCTTCCACTCCATGTTTAAGATAGAAGGCGACATTACAAAGTGGATGTTTATCTGCCCATCCTGCCACAGCATCTTTGATATTGGTCGTACAGTCTAAATCGCATTAAGTGCTTCATACTTTTCACGGTTTCCTGATTTGAAATAATAATCAAGCTCTGCCCTGGCAATCTTTTCCGCTTGTCCGCTCATGTCCTGGTCCTGGTTCTGAATAAAGTATTGAACCATCTCAAACTTATCTTTCTGCAGATCATGAAATGTACTGTCTATATCAGGATTGGCCGGATAGTCTCCTTTACTTTGCCCTTCTGAAAGGATCTCGGTGAAGGGCCTTCCTGACTGAGCAGCAGCCTTTTTGGAATCATTGACAGCATCAAGCCAGTCAGAGTGCATGATCCTGTAATAATCCCTCATCGCCTGTTTATTAAAATGAACAAAATAGGACCTGTTATTCTCCCTGATATTCATCGTTACCCTGACTGAGTCAGTATCTATCGTGTCCACAAACACAAGGTCATCTCCATCTTTTGCTATCTCCCACTTGAGGTCCCACAGGTGCAGCCCCATTCTGGAAAATATCTGCTTCAGCATGAATGCTCCAAGAATCGCCATTACCAGAGACCTGGAAAAAGTCTCACCGTCAAGGCTTGAAATTAAGGCGGCCTCCTGCCGGCTGATGTTCCGGTCTTCAGGTTCGTATTTTGTTGTAAGGTCAACAATCGGGCTTTTAAAACGGGTCCACGGGCTTAATGGCCTGTCAAGGCCAAGTTCGTTAAGATAAGATTTTTTATCAGCTTCGCTCAGGGCACTGTATTTTCTCAGGATGGAGGAACCGCTTGTTATGCCGAGCCTTACAATATATTCAAGGGGAATGACAAAACCGTCTCCGGCATGGTATTTCTTGTAATCATAAAAATGCCAGCCAAGGACTTTATTAAGGTCAGGTTTCCAGACATTATATTTTTTTATTAACGTGAGGTTGCTCAGTTCTGCCGGGAATCCATGTTTGAAAACATTACCGGTGTTTCTGTCTATCATACCGATATGATGAGTTGCAGCGCCGTTCTTTTGATATCTTGAAAGTGTATGTTCGATTATGCCGCTTTCATCTTTTGCTTTTAATCCTGATTCAGAAAGTGCAGTGGACAGCCTTTGCCAGGAGTCAGGATTTTGCAGCTCCTGAAATACAAGGTGGCGAAAACCTGCCCTGCCGATATCACTTCCCTCTATATTGAAAATAGTACCCACATCAAAGACAGATCCTCCAGCAGATGTCTCACTGATTATCAGTTCCGGATGATCAGGTACATCATATAGATTCTGTACCGATCCTCTGTAGATAGGGGTATCCAGTTTAAAATTAATTCTATCAGGGAATTCACTCATTATTGCCTCCATATGTGTCTGATGGGAACTCAACACCATGATTATTTGTATTAAATGACGTTAAAGCTGGTGGATTATAAGCTAACGTTTCAGACTGAAATAGTCAACAGTAACGCCCTGGTGTATAAGCGACAAAACCGGAATCTGAATGCTATTTTCCATTTACAGCTGATTTCTGCGGATTCGGACAATATAACATTGATTCCCGTGCAAGTTCCTGATGTAAGAATTGAGAGTTAAACCTCCTGTTTTTAAATAATATTAAGGGATTATCTGATAGTGCCGATAATAGAATTGTATGGGCTGCATATAGTATATGTAGATACACATGTATTATATGAATGTAGAGCTGCAGAGACTACAGTTACTGGTGACATTCATGAAAATTACTGAAAAGAATATTTATGATTGAAGAACAGGAACAGCTGCCACTTGATACCCGCTTACTCAGTGAGGCCATTTATGAACTCAATATCTCGCGCCATAATGTGTCTGTATATCCGGAAGACCACCCTATTGTCGAAAAATCACTGAATCAGGCATTTGATAATTTTCAAAAGCTCTTTGAACTGAGAGCTGAATTTACTCTGGCTATTGCTAAAGATACACTCATCATAGATAAACATTACCTTGATAATAAGAATTCTTTTTTCAGGGAATTTGCTCTCTGCTTGAGCCAAAAAGACATTGCCTATGTGAATTTTATGAGAGGTTTGACAAGAGATGAGCTCTATTCGTTTCTCAGGTTTATACTGGCAGAGACCACAGACTCATCACCAGAAACTTTGCAGGCCTGTTTAAACGAGCACAAACTCATCCATGTCAATATTGGATTTATTGATTATACGGCCTTCAGCCTGAATGAAGACAGGACAGGGGAGGAAGGAAACACTATATCCCTGTGGGAGCAGTACGTCTATGGTCTTATGGTCGGCAATATTCAGTCTCAGGATGTATCAACTGCCATGCAGGAGATCCCTTCGGTTCGCATGGCAGAACTGATCAATAGTCTTACAGTGAACCATGCAGGGGAGGTCAACTGTAACGATGTAATTACCTCGTATATCGGAAAACAATCTGCAAGCACGCTTTCAGAAAGGGATTTTAAAAAACTCGTTGAAGTTATACATAAACTGGGTCCTGAAATAAAACGGCAATTTCTCTCCTCTACATTAGACATTCTTTCTGATGACATAGCTTCAGTACAAAAAATTCTTCATGACATTCCCCTTAATGAAATATTGAACTTTCTCAGTATCATTAATGAACAAATGGTTGTTATCCCGGAAGCTCTGAATAACGTTCTCACCAAGTTTTCTCAATTAAATAAAGGGATGGTTGATGCACCAAGCTTTGGCGGGAAGTTAATTGAGGATGACATATTACTATCGAATGAGGTCACCGGTCTCCTGTCGAATTCCAATTTCAGTACCTTTGTTTCTGATATCTATCAGAAAGAGATTCAGGACCTGATACGATATCAAAAAGACAACATCAGTTCTGAGTTAGTCAAAGAATTTGATGAACAGTGGAGTGATGAGTATATTGAATGCGTTTTTCATGAGACTATTCTTGAACTCATGTCTCCTGAAATGCTTGGTATTATTTCAGACACGGAATACGAAGATTATCTGGATATTCTTAAGGAACAGATTGAGCAGTTCCTCAATACAGGCCAGTTTAAGCTGGTATTGGAAACGTTAGTGACACTGGAAGCAAATGCCGCCAGTAACCCGCACAGTGATGTCGTAACATCTGCAGCACGATTCTTTCATGAACAGGAATTTATGATGCAGATTGTCCATTCTATCAGGCTGATGGGGAGAGCGATGAGAGACGATGCGTATGCGCTTTGTGAGTTTTATAAAGATGAGATCATGCCGTTCTTAATGGACGCTCTCATTGAGGAGGATTCGACATCTATCAGAAGATTCTTAATCGGCCTTATTGCGCATTTTGGTGATATTGCAGCCTCTGTAGCCATAAGCCGTCTTGAGGACAGCAGATGGTTCGTGACAAGAAATATGCTTTTTATCCTGCTGGAATGCGGTAGTGACGACTCACTTCGTAAGGCCAAACCGTATTGTACCCACGCGAATCCAAAGGTGAGCTTTGAGGCGATAAAATGTCTTCTTAAGGCCGGGGATAAATCCGCTGTCAGGGCACTCAGGAGTTATGTAAAATCAACCTCAAGAGAATCTGTAAATAAGGCGCTGTTACTTGCGGGAGCATATAAAGTAAAAGAAGTCGTGCCTGACTTGATTCAGGTGCTTAACAAAAAATCATTAACCGGTTCGAATATTGAAGACAAAATTGCTGTTGTCAAGGCGCTAGGACAGATGGAAGACCCCCGTGCCCTTGAAGCCTTAAAAAAAGTTATTTCAACAAAAAAAATTCTATTTAATGCTTCTTTGGAAAAACTGAAAAAGGAGGCAAGGAAAGCTCTCAATAAATATTCCAATAAAAACGGGGAAACTACAAACGATGAATCCCTTGATGAGAGCACTCAATTGAAATAGGCGAATGAATTGTATGCCTGAATTTCAGCGATTATGGACAATATAAAACATTTTATATCAACCTTTATGACTGCCGTGTCAAACTGCTCGCTTTATTCACGGGAACATGAGGCGTTTGATGATCTTGCAAAAAAAACACACTCCGTGCTTCATGATGTCATGAAGGACCGGCTGGAATTAATGATTCTGGAAAATGAACTGGTGGTAAACAGTACTCCATTCAGAAGCAGCGGGTTGCATAAAAACAATATTGTAAATCGCTTTAGGAAAAAAGGGATTGCCCGCGTTGACTTTATGCAAGGGGTATCCCTTCCTGAAGTAAAACAGTTTATTATTGACATGTCTTCCCCGGATAAAGGGCTGAAAGTCTATCCTCACATCAAATTCGGTACAGTTGACATTAATGTGACAGTACCGGAAATGGACGGAGTCCTTGAACAGCATTCAATTCCGGAAAATATCGAAAAAGTTAAAGATATTTTTCATCTGGCTTCCCCGTTCAAGATGCTCAATATAGCAGGCATTGATGAAGTGGTGGCACATTTTATCGCGTCAATAAAAAGGGAAGCAAATATTCTTAAGTACCTGAATCCGGTCAAAATGTTTAGTGAATACACATACACACACGCCACCAATGTAGCAATGATTTCAGTCTTTCAGGCAGAATCGATCGGTATGGAGAGTGAATTATTACGTGAAATAGGTGTAGCAGCTCTCCTGCATGATACAGGCAAAATGTATATAAGTAATGAAATCCTGGAAAAAAAGGACAAGCTTGACGAAAAGGAATTTGCAGAAATAAAAAAACATCCATTTCATGGCGCGAGGTATCTGGCAAAAATCGATGATGTTCCCCGTCTCGCCTCTATTGTTGCATTTGAACACCACATTAAATATGATCAATCAGGTTACCCTGCCTTAAGAGCAAATGGGCGAAAGCAGCATATCTGCAGTCAGATAATTGCGATTGCTGATTTCTTTGATGCCCTGAGAAGCCAGCGTCCTTACAGAGAATCCATGAATATAAAAAACATATTGGCATTAATGAAAAAAGGTGCCGGTAAAGATTTTAATCCGGTTCTTGTAGACAATTTTATAGGCAAAATAGAACAAATGTTCGCTAAATGAGAGTACAATAGTTTTTGACGTCCTAAGTAAGGATCACTTTAAATTTTGAGCAGTTTTCTTGTTACCTTTCCGGTTAATGTTTCATAAGCTGATAAAGCGCCATGGGGACAGACTTCAAGACAGCAGTAACAACGGATGCATGTATCATAATCAAAAAATAGTTTCTTCTTATCGTGAGTGATGGCATGAGCAGGACAGTATTTCCAGCATTCTCCGCACATTTTACACAGTGAGGTATCTGAGACCGGTCTCTGCACCAGATGCTTTCTGATGAAACCATGCATATATGATGGCCCGAACACGGCGGGCGAAATCTCAGGCAGTTTAAATCCTGATATTTCAGGCAACGTACCTTCAATCCTTACTTCATCAATTGCCGGGCCATGTACAGCTGACATTTTGTTCGTAAGCAATGAGTCCGGATCCAGGCCAAGCATTTTACACACGGTTATATCAATAGCAACCGGACTTCTGCTTCCGATAAGTAATCCCAGTTTCCGTGGTGTACCGCCCCTGCCAGGACCCTGACCTTCCATGGCCAGGATACCGTCCATAATGGTAATATCAGGTTTGACAGCATTGGATATCCTTGCAAGGAGATCAGCAAACTTTTCCCTGTCAACTCCGGCCCTGAGGTGCCACTCCGGTTTTTTCATTCCGATAATGCACCCGAACAGGTTTTTCACACCCAGGGTAAGCTTCATCTGTGCATGGGTCTTCATCTTTGGGAGGTTAATAAGAAAGTCAGACTCCATGGCTTCCCTTGCTATTTCAATTCTGTTAAAAGGCCTGCCAATGTCTACTTCTACAGACCCCTCAAACTCCCTGCACACTGCATCCAGCCCCTGAAGCGACTGTGCTATGCCACTTTCATCAAGGATCTTTTTAAAAGTACCGACAGCGGGGCTGTCAGATATCTGCGGTCTTGCACCTCTTTCATTGGTATACTCAACCACGGCTTTGATTAACAGAGGATGGGTAATGATTGCTTTATCCGGAGCAGCTGCAGCAAGCAGGTTGGGCTTGACAATGACAGTGCTGTCCCTCCTGATCCGCTTTCCACCCAGGGAGTCCAAAAGCTCATAAACACGCGGCTTCAGACGATCATATGCATAATCAGCCTTTTTAATAATTACTTTTGTCATTGTCCAAGTATTGTAGCAGACATGACATCAGGGCAGTCAGTCTGCAGGAATGGCAGACAGCCCAGCCGCACTACAGACTGAACCGGGCCACAATATTCATAATATTTGAGCAAGGGAGGTAAGCTTTTAAAAAAATTTTAGGAGCGGCTTTCGCAGTAGATCACGGGAATACACTTCATATGTTGATCAAGGTCATAGAATGATCATATTGCATTGTATTGTGCTGTATTCAAAACTTTTTTAAAAGCTTACCTCCCTTGCTGTGTGAATAATATGGATTAGACAATCCTTAATTGATAGTGGTATTTTATGTAAATGAAAGCCGGTTTTTATCAATTCAATCCCGTATTCGGCGATAAAAATGCCAATGTGACGAAGGTCAGGGATGCGATAAAAACCAGGGAGATGGAACTTCTGGTCCTGCCCGAGTTTTTTGCTACAGGATATCAGTTTGTTTCATTGGATGAAGTAGCGGATCTGTCCGAAGAAATCCCCAATGGTGAAACAACCGAAGCGCTTCGTGATCTGTCTCATGAGAATAACATGTATATTGTGGCAGGCCTTCCGGAAAAATACAGAGACCGATATTATAATTCAGCGGTCCTTACCGGCCCGGATGGATTTATTGGCATATACAGAAAGACGCATCTGTTTTTTGAAGAGACATTATATTTCACACCGGGAGACACAGGATTTAAAGTATGGGACATCGGTATATGCCGCATAGGAATCATGATCTGTTTTGACTGGTTTTATCCGGAAGCAATGAGGGCCCTTGCGCTTGAAGGCGCTGATGTGATAGCACACCCGTCCAACCTTGTTCTTCCCTTCTGTCCTGATGCCATGCCGGTCAGATGCCTCGAAAACATGGCCTATGCAGTAACAGCCAACAGAACAGGGACTGAGCAGAGGCATGGAAAGAAGCCTCTTACCTTCATAGGAAAAAGTGAGGTTGTCTCTCCCGGAGGAAAGATATTAATACGTGCACCTGAAGACGATGAGGCATTAATGGGTGTTGATATTGATCCTGCAGAGGCAAGGGACAAGAAACTGAATCAATACAATAATATTTTGATGGACAGAAGACCTCATATGTATTCCTGCTCTCAGGACCAAAAGGATCTTAAGTAATATACAAACATAACGCCATATCAACAGGCGTATTATTCCCTTGTTCCATGTGATATTTAACTGCTCATCATCATTAAGTTTTCTCCCCTGATTGCCGATAGATACGGTAACTGAAAGAATTTATCAAATGCCGGATATGTTTCGGCATTCCAAGGGGTGAGACAGTATGTGTATACGTCATTTTCAATTTAAACAGCAGAGCAATGCATATTCGAAGAGTCTGCCTGTTATTGTTACCGCACTTTTATTCCTTATACTTTCATCATGCGGAGACAGCACGAACACAGGCAGTGAACCTGCAGTAACAGGCATCCAGAGCTGTGCTGACCTGGACCTTGCCGAGTTTGCTCCCCCGGCTGAAGTGGTTGCCGATGATGCCAATGACCATGTAACCATCCTGAATAATGATGCTGATCTTGAACAGTTATTTAACTGTATGGATGTTGATGTTTCCTACAGCACGTCGAATAATCTCAATGCAATACAGGCACAGAGTGCAGCACTCAACGGTCACTGGAAAAAAGGGTTCTCCCTGACTCTTGTGGGGGAAATATTACCTCCTGTCATTGTTGGCAGGGCAGTTGCAACACCATGGAATATGGTGTTGAATGACCTGTCTTCAGGCGGTATATATACCGGTACCGGAACAGAACCACCCTATGTAAACTATCGTGTAAAAATTGACGGGACCGGCCCTGATACATTTACCTGGTCTGATGACAACGGGGCCACCTGGCAGGCAAGTGGTGTGGCCATTACAGCAGGATCGGCCCAGACATTAAATAATGGTGTAACCATTACCTTCGGCGCTGACACAGGCCATACATTAGAAGACTACTGGAATTTCACTGCAGGTATTCTCCAGGCAACATCGGTTTCCATGAAGGCAAGTCATGCGATCGTCAGCTATTCGATGATAGGATCCCCCTTTCTCGGCGGGGTACAGATATTCCGGCGATTTCATGAGTTTCCCTTTCTGCGGTCGCAGGCCCTGTTTCGTGACACTGACATCAATGCGGTGAGTGTATCAGGTCCGAAGGTATACGCAGTAGGTGCGTCAGAGCCCGGTGTGTTCACCTATCCGGCCATCCTGGAGGTCATCCAGATGCAGGGAACGAAATTTGTCCTGGCAGATAACGAGCGTCTGGGGCTGACAAGCTATACCGGGACAGGCGTGATTCATGACGAGACCAACGGAAAGATCTACACAACATCAGGCAATTCAGGAGGACTCACTATTATTGATGACACAACATTTACGGTTGACAGTGAGATATTACTTGATGATGCCCGGTGGGTGCATTTTGATGAAAGTGCAGATACACTGGTGGTAGCGCAGGGATGCTGTGGTTCAAACACGTACGGCGAAATATCGGTATACGATATAAATACAGGCACACCGGAGTGGCTGAGAAACATCGGCTTTAGCGGTGCTGATATAGCGGGATCCAAGTCAACGGTTGAGGTCATGGGCGGAAAGGCTATAATCGCAGCCGGCAGCGGCGGTGTGCAGGTGATAAGTACAGTCAGCGGTGTGGTCCTGGCAACAGTTCCGATACCGACTGCCCTCGAGTCAGGAATTAATGATCCGAACCTGCGGGTTGCCAATGCAGTGTCTGTGGATGAGGACCTCATGTTTATATCATTTGGAGAGGCCGGTGTATATGTTGCACAGGCAGATGAAAATTTTGACGACTCCGGGCCTGAAGGGCCTGTAAACATTACAATGCTTGGGAAATTGCAGTTTGGAAACCTTCAATCGGTCAATCATGTTGCCTTCAGGGAAAACTATCTCTACATTGCAGCAGGACTCGGTGGTCTGAAGATTGTGCGTGTGAAGGGTATTTAAATAAATCATACGCATTACACACATTACTGCATTGGCATTTCAACATCCTGACAAGACCTGACCCGACATTTATCACTAACCCTATCCTTTTATTGCACCGGTTTTACATACATAACGATTGAAATAGAACTGTTACTCAGGCAGGCCTGATGTATAATGTAAGTATAACTATATCTGTATCACCAAAGGAGACCTGTATGAACAGTGAATTTCTTAATGTAATGTATTCTCGAAGGAGTGTACGCACATTTACCGGGGAAGAGATAAAAAAGGATGATCTCCTCACCATGCTCAGGGCCGGTATGTCAGCTCCATCAGCCGTGAATGTTCAGCCCTGGGCATTTGTCGTTGTAACGGACAGGGGCACC